>DASTTC010000144.1:0-3441 GCA_035760345.1 Burkholderiales bacterium
GGCGAGCGCCACCGCCCAGGGCGCCCCCTGCAGCAGGAGCTGCGGGGAAAGCACGAACAGGAACGGCACCACGAACGCGGTCCAGCCGAACGCGACCGCCGACCAGCCGGTGCGCATCGGATCGGCGCCCGCGATGCTCGCAGCGGCGAAGGCGGCGATCGCCACCGGCGGGGTGATCATCGACATCATGCCGAAGTACATGACGTACAGGTGCGCCGCGATCGGCGAGATGCCCACTTCCACCAGCGCCGGCGCGACCAGCGCGGCGAGCAGCACGTACACGCCGACCGTCGGCAGGCCCATGCCGAGCACGATGCACACGAGCGCGGTGAGCACCAGCAGCAGCGCGAGGCTGCCCGCGCCGATCTGCACCAGCGCCTGCGTCAGGTTGAAGCCCAGGCCGCTGATGCCGAGCACGCCGATCACGATGCCTGCGCCGACGCACACCAGAATGATGTCGAGCACGGCGTAGCCGGCGGCCGGCACCGCCTTGAGGAACTCGCGCCAGCGCGGGCGTTCGCCGCGATAGCCGAAAGCGAGCGCGAGCGGGATGAGCAGCACCGCTGCGGCGAGTGCCGAGAGCTGCGGGGTCTGGTTGAAGCCGAACAGCGCCACCAGCAGCACGGCGAACGGCAGCAGGTAGTAGAGCCCCGGGAGCACGCTGCGCGCGCGCGGCAGCTCGTCGCGCCGCAGCGGGGCGATGCCCATTTTCGCCGCGTCGAGGTCGGCCTGGATGAACAGCGCCACGTAGTAGAGGATCGCGGGCAGCAGCGCCGCGAGCACCACCTCGGCGTAGGAGATCTGCAGGAACTCGGCCATCAGGAAGGCGGATGCGCCCATGATCGGCGGCATGAGCTGCCCGCCGGTGGAGGCCACCGCCTCGATGGCGCCCGCCTTGTGCGCCGGGTAGCCGCTCTTCTTGATCAGCGGGATCGTGATCACGCCGGTGGCAACGACGTTGGCGACCGCACTCCCCGACACCGAGCCGAACAGCGCCGAGCCCACCACCGCCATCTTGGCCGGGCCGCCGCGGAAGCGCCCCATGCTGAGCATGGCGATGTCGGTGAAGAATCGCGCACCGCGGCTCGCGTTGAGCAGCTCGCCGAACAGCAGGAAAGCGATCACGATGGTGCAGGCCACGGCGAGCGGCAGGCCGAGCAGCCCGTTCACGTCGAGCGCGAGGTAGGCCGAGAGCTTCTGCCAGTCGCTCGCGCGCGCCGCCAGGGCGCCGGGCAGCGCGTCGCCCCAGAGCGCGTAGGCGATGAACGCGACGCAGATGACCGGCAGCGTCCAGCCGGTCGAGCGGCGCAGCGCTTCCAGCGCCAGCACGAGGGCGGCGGCGCCCGCGATCACGCCGTCCCGGGGCCGCAGCAGGATCAGATCGACGAGCGCCTGGTACCGCCAGGTCAGGTAGGCGACCGCCGCGAAGCCCGCCAGCGCGGCGAGCGCGTCGTACCAGGGTACCGCGTCGCGCCGCGCCTTGCGGCGCGCGGGCAGCGCGAGGAACGCGAGCGGCAGCGCGAGCGCCAGCATGGCGGCATAGAACTGCGCGGGATAGATATCCAGGCGCAGCCACAGCGGCAGGTCGAGCGCCCACGCAATCGAAGCGAGCGTGAGCGCCGTGGCGAGCGCGCCGCCGAGCGCGCCCGCGACGGACTTGTTCACTTCGGCGGCCAGGCCCCCTGCTCGGTGTAGAAGCGCACCGCGCCCGGATGCCACTGGATCGGGCCGAGCGAAGTCGCCATGCGCCCGGGCTCGAACAGGTTCATCGCGCCGAACACCCCGGCCATCAATTTCTTGTGCCCGTGCATGGTCTTCACCATGCGGTAGACGACCTCGTCCGGCGTCTTGGCGCTCGCCACCAGCACCCCGTCGTAGGCGAGCGCGTGGATCGGCTCGAGCACGCCGACGTTGCGCGGGCCCGGCGTCTCCGGCCGCAGGTAGGCGGGCGGGAAGAATTTCTGCACCTTGGCGAGGTTCCCCGGGGTGTTCGCCACGTCGAGCGCGCGAATGCCGCCGACCGAGGCGTTCGCTTCTTCCACCTTGGCCGCGCCCAGCGCGAAGAAAAAGGCATCGGCCTTGCCCGAGATGAAGGCCTCGGCGCCGCCCACGACGTTCGGCACGTTGACCGACTGGGTGTCGGCGCGCGTCAGCCCGCCGGTGGCGAGCAGCGCATCGAGCAGCGGCGGCACGGTCTTCTGGCTGCTGAAGCCGTCGGAGAGGCGCTTGCCCTTCAGGTCCGCCATCGTGCGGATGCCCGAGTCCTTGCGCACGAAGTACGTGACGCGCAGCGGATACAGGATTGACGCCGCGCGCAGGTCCGCGTACGGCCGGCCCTGGAATTGCTCGATACCGAGCACCGCGACGCGCAGCTCTTCCACATTGGAGATGCCGAAGGCGTACTCGCCCGCGTTCACCGCGGGCAGGTAGATCGTAGCGCTGGCGAACGGGTACACGGTCGCCTTCATCTGCGCCACGTCGTTGGCCAGCTTGGCCACGGCGGTGCCGGTCGAGTGATACAGCGACCCCGGGTTCGACGCTGCGATGCCGACGTTCTGCGCCTGTGCCGCTCCCGCGGCGAGCAGCGCGAGTGCCGCTAGTGTCATTCTCATGAGATCCTCCTCCTCGCGAGCACTGTACCTCAACTTGTCTTGACGTAGCTTGCTGCGATGCACACGTCGACCAGCGCCTGGCGCTTTTCCTCCCGCACGACGCGCAGCGCGCGCTCGAGCGCGGGCCGCAGCTCGCCGGGCTCGGTCACGCGCTCGCCGTGCCCGCCGGATGCGCGCACCACGTGCTCGAAGCGCGGCGCGGGCTCGAGCGCCGAGAACGGCGGCGTCTGCGCCTTCGCGGCGTAGCCGTCGGGATAATCCGCTAGCGTGGCGCGGTGCACCGCCGCCCAGCGCGCATTGTTAAACACCACGAACAGCACCGGTAATCCCCGCGCCTCGGAAACGAAATGGCCGGGCGTCGGATTGCCGAACATGTACGAGCCGTCGCCGAGCGCGCAGACCACCGTCCGCCCGGGGGTGGCGAGCTTGGCCCCGAGCGCGGCGCCCAGGCCCCAACCCAGGCCTCCCGAAGGCGGCGTGCCGAAGTAGCGACCCGGCTCGCGCAGCGTCATCTCCTCGAGCACCAGCGGGTACTCGTTCACAAGCAGCGCGTCTTCCGGCAGCGCAGCGTTCAGCGCCGCGGACACGGCCTGCGCGGACAGCGGCGCGCCGCCCGTGCGGCCCTGCGCGCGCAGCGCGGCGCTGCGCGCGGCGATCGCCTCGCGCCGCGCGGCCAGGGCCTTCGACGACGGCGCGTGCCTCGCGATCCGCTCGCGCAACTGCTCGAGCGCCGGCGCGACCCGGCCCGTGAGCGCGATGTCGGTACGAAAGCCGCGCATCGGATAGCGCGCGAAGAGCGGGTCCGGTCCGACGTGCACGAGGGTCGCCT
>DASTTC010000145.1:0-14198 GCA_035760345.1 Burkholderiales bacterium
CTCCCTTCCCGCGAGCAGCGCTGCGCGCCACTGCTCGGATGGCGCGGGGACTGCGCTCATCTCAGGCGCCGGTGGCGTGGGCCGGCTCGGGAGGCGTGCCGGCCGACTGGGTGAGCACTTCGTAGCCGGTATCGGTCACCAGTACGGTGTGTTCCCACTGGGCCGATAGGCTGTGGTCCTTCGTGACGATGGTCCAGCCGTCCGCCAGTTCGCGAATCGCCGCCTTGCCGGCGTTGATCATCGGTTCGACCGTGAAGGTCATCCCCGCCTGCAGCTTCAGCCCGGTGCCGGCCTTGCCGTAGTGCAGGACCTGCGGATCTTCATGGAACTTGCGGCCGATGCCGTGACCGCAGAACTCGCGTACCACCGAATACCCATGTCTTTCGGCGTGTCCCTGGATGGCGGCACCCAGATCGCCCAAATGCGCGCCCGCGCGCACCTGGCGGATGCCCGCCCACATGCACTCGTAGGTGACGTCGACCAGCCGTCTTGCCTGGATGCTCGGCTCGCCCACGTAGAACATGCGGCTGGAATCGCCGTGGAAACCCTCTTTGATCACGGTGATGTCGATATTGACGATGTCGCCCGGCTTGAGCACGCGCTCGCCGGGTATGCCGTGGCACACCTGGTGATTCACCGAGGTGCAGATTGATTTCGGATAGGGTTTGTAGCCCGGCGGCGCATAGTTGAGCGGCGCCGGAGTAGTGCCCTGCACCTCGACCATATAGGCATGGCACAAATCGTTGAGCGCGCCCGTGGTGACCCCGGGCCGCACGTGCGGCGCGATGAAATCGAGCACCTCCGCGGCAAGGCGCCCGGCGATGCGCATCTGCGCCGTCTCCTCGGCAGACTTCAGAACAACCGCCATGGGCAGGGAAAAAGCGCGGAGGATAAGGGATTCATCGGGTAGCGGCAATGCGCATCGCGCACGACTTTGAAGCTTGGTGCCTGATTATGCTAGAATTTTAGGCTGGTTCGCGAATCGCTGCGGGCCAAATTTCCCGTCTTGGCCGGTTAGGGTGCCCGCAAGGGTTTTTGAGTGGCCGGGGACGGCAGTCCATAACCCTAAGGGAGTGACACAGTGTCATCGACGATGCGTGAAATGTTGGAGGCCGGGGTCCATTTCGGACACCAGACCCGGTACTGGAATCCGAAGATGGCGCCCTACATTTTCGGCCATCGCAACAAGATCCACATCATCAACCTCGAGAAAACCCTGGTCATGTACCAGGAGGCGCTCAAGTACGTGCGCCAGCTCTCGTCCAATCGCGGCAGCATCCTGTTCGTCGGCACCAAGCGCCAGGCGCGCGAAATCGTGCGCGAGGAAGCGCTGCGCTGCGCCATGCCGTTCGTCGACCATCGCTGGCTCGGCGGCATGCTGACGAACTTCAAGACCGTGAAGCAGTCCATCAAGCGCCTGAAGGAAATGGAGCAGATGACCGAGAACGGCACCTTCGACACGATGGCGAAGAAGGAGGCGCTCGGCCTGCAACGCGAGCTCGCCAAGCTGCAGCGCTCGCTCGGGGGCATCAAGGACCTGAACAGCCTGCCCGACGCGCTGTTCGTGATCGACGTGGGGTACCAAAAAGGCGCGATCGCCGAAGCCGTGAAGCTGGGCATTCCCGTGGTCGGGGTGGTCGATACCAACCATTCCCCGGAAGGCATCAGCTATGTCATCCCCGGCAACGACGATTCGAACCGGGCGATTCGCCTCTATGCCCGCGGCATCGCCGACGCCGTCCTGGAAGGCCGTACGCAGGCCGTCGAGGAAGTGGCCACCGCCGTGCGGGACGAGTTTGTCGAAGTGGACGACGAGGCGGCTGCCTGAGCGGGCACGGGAACGCGGTATCCAGGGGCCTCGGGCCCCTTTTTTTGACTTGCGGAGCAAACGCTAAATGGCGCAAATCAGTGCGGCCCTGGTGAAGGAACTGCGAGAGCTCACCGGGCTCGGGATGATGGAATGCAAGAAAGCGCTCGCCGAAGCGGGCGGTGACCTGAGGAAGGCGGAGGAGTTGCTGCGCATTCGAAGTGGCGCCAAGGCGAGCAAGGTGGCAGACCGTGTTGCCGCCGAAGGCGTTGTCGGCGCGTGGCTGTCGCCGGACGCCAAGCTGGGCGCGCTGGCCGAAGTGAATTGCGAGACGGATTTCGTGGCGAAGAACGAGGACTTTGTCGCCTTCGCTCGGGGGGTGGCAGAGGCGGTCGCGAAGACCAATCCCGCGGACGCGCAAGGTCTGACGAGCTTCGAGCCCCGCCGACAAGCCCTGGTGCAGAAGATCGGCGAAAACATCTCGATCCGGCGCTTCGCCCGCGTTCAGGCGGCGGGCCAGCTCGCGCTGTACCTGCACGGCGCGAAGATCGGCGTGCTGGTCGACTACGAGGGCGCGGAGGATCTGGGCAAGGATATGGCGATGCATATCGCGGCTTTCAAGCCGCAGTATCTTTCGAAGGCGGACGTGCCGGACGAGGTCGTGGCTCGCGAGCGGGATATCGCCAAGGCGCGGGCGCTGGAGTCCGGCAAGCCCCCCGAGATCGTCGTCAAGATGGTCGAAGGCGCGGTCAACAAGTTCCTCAATGATGTCACGCTGCTCGGCCAGCCCTTCGTGAAGGACGACAAGCAGTCCGTGGAGAAGCTGCTGGCGGCAAAGAAGGCGAAGCTCAACGGCTACCGCTTCCTGGTGGTGGGCGAGGGTATAAGCAAGTAATGAAGCCGCGCGAAGCCGTCCTCGCCGCGAAATACAAGCGCATCCTGCTGAAGCTCTCGGGCGAAGCGCTGATGGGCGCGGACGCCTACGGCATAAACCGCGAGACCATCGAGAGTATCGTGCAGGAGATCGCCGCCGTCGCCCAAATGGGTGTCGAGATCGGCGTCGTCATCGGCGGCGGCAACATCTTCCGTGGCGTCGCCCCGGGTGCCGCGGGCATGGACCGGGCGACCGCGGATTACATGGGCATGCTTGCGACCGTGATGAATGCCTTGGCCCTGCAGGACGCGATGCGCCGCGCCGGCCTCGATTGTCGCGTGCAATCGGCGCTCAACATCGAGCAAGTGGTCGAGCCCTACATCCGCGGCAAGGCCATCCGTTACCTGGAGGAGGGCAGGATCGTGGTGTTCGCCGCGGGCACCGGCAACCCCTTTTTCACGACCGACACCGCGGCGGCCCTGCGCGCCAGCGAGGTCGGGGCCGAGATCGTGCTCAAGGCCACCAAGGTGGATGGTGTCTACACGGCAGATCCGAACAAGGACACGGCGGCGCGACGCTTCGTCCGGCTCAGCTTCGATGAAGCCATCCAGCGCAATCTCAAGGTGATGGACGCCACCGCACTGACGCTGTGCCGCGACCAGAAGCTGCCGGTGACCGTGTTCAGCATCTTCAAGAAGAACGCCCTCGTGCGCGTGGTGGCCGGCGAGGACGAAGGCACGCTGGTGCACGTCTGACGGAGAAACCGATGCTCGCCGAACTGAGGAAGACCACCGAACAGAAGATGCTGAAAAGCGTCGAGGCATTCAAGCACGACTTGTCCAAGGTGCGCACCGGGCGCGCGCATACGGGGCTGCTCGACCACATCCTGGTGGACTACTATGGTGCGCCCACGCAGCTCAACCAGGTGGCCAAGGTGACGCTGCTCGACGCGCGCACCATCGGCGTCTCACCGTTCGAGAAGAAGCTGTTGCAGGCGGTCGAAAAAGCGATACGGGATTCCGACCTCGGCCTGAATCCGGCCAGCATGGGCGATACGGTGCGCGTTCCGATGCCCTCCCTCACGGAAGAGCGTCGCAAGGAGCTGATCAAGGTGGTGCGCCATGAAGCCGAAAATGCGCGCGTGGCGGTACGCAACCTGCGCCGGGACGCGAACCACCACCTCAAGGAGGCCTTGAAGAAAAAGGACGTCTCGGAAAACGACGAACGCCGTGCGCAGGAGGACGTGCAAAAGCTCACCGACCGCTCGATCGCCGAGATCGACAAGCTGCTGCAGCAGAAGGAAGCCGAGCTTCTGGCGGTCTAGCCCGGACGTGAGGCACGAGAGCGCAACGGTCGGCATTCCCCCCCACGGCGACGTGCCGCGGCACGTCGCCGTCATCCTGGATGGCAACGGCCGCTGGGCCAAGCAGCGGCACTTGCCGCGCATTGCAGGGCACCGCCGCGGCGTCGAGGCGGTGCGCGGCACGGTACAAGCCTGTGCCGAGCGCGGCGTGCAGTACCTGACGCTGTTTGCGTTCAGCTCCGAGAACTGGCGGCGGCCCGCCGAGGAAGTGGCGCTGCTGATGCAGCTGTTCCGAGTTGCGCTGACCAGCGAAGTGGAGAAGTTGCATCAAAACGGCATCCGGTTGCGCGTGGTGGGCGACCTGTCGGGGTTCGATGCGCGCATGCGCGAGTTGATCGAACGGGGCGAGAAGCTCACCGCTGGCAATACGCGCCTGACCCTGACCGTCGCCGCCAACTATGGCGGCCGCTGGGACATCCTGCAGGCGCTGGGGCGGTTGTTACGCGAGCGCCCGGAACTTGCGCAAGCGACGATCGAGGAGGCGCATCTATCGCCTTACCTGTCGATGAGCTACGCGCCGGAGCCGGATCTGTTCATTCGTACGGGCGGCGAGCAGCGCATCAGCAATTTCCTGCTTTGGCAGCTTGCCTATGCCGAATTGTATTTCACCGACACCTTGTGGCCCGATTTCGACGCCGCTGCCCTCGACGCGGCCATCGCTTCCTATGCGAGCCGTGAACGCCGTTTCGGTCGCACCAGCGAGCAGCTGGAGGATGCGAAGCGCGCGCAGTCCACGGCGACCGGTGCGCTCGCCTGAAGGCCTGGCACGCCGGCTCGTCACGGCCGGAGCGCTGCTGGCCGTTTTTCTTGCCGCGCTGCTGCTCCTCGACAGGCTGGCTTTCGCGTTCCTGGTCGCTGGCGTAGTCGCCCTGGCAGGACATGAGTGGGGCAGCCTCACCGGATTGGGGCGGCGCGGGGCAGCGATCTACGGGATCGGTGTCGGCGCATTGTGCGCGGCGCTCGCCACAGCGGACACCGCCGCCGCCTGGAGCAGCCATTTCTACGCTGCCGCAGCGATTTTCTGGCTGGTACTGGTTCCAGCGTGGCTGCTGCATGGCGTGGCACGCACTTCTCGCGTTCTGCTGGCAGCGGCCGGATGGGTCGTGCTGGCGCTCGCCGGCTTCGCCGCGACGTCGCTGCCCGCGAGTCACCTGCTGCTGGTGCTGGGCCTGGTCTGGATCGCCGACACGGCGGCGTACTTCACGGGCAACGCCTTCGGGCGTCACCGGCTGGCGCCCGGTATCAGTCCCGGCAAGACCTGGGAGGGCGTCGCCGGCGCGCTCGGCGCCACGCTCATCTACGCTATCATCTGCGCTCTGCCGGGCGCGCCGCTGGATTCGTACGTGCAGGGCGCAGCGGCATGGGCGCTCTATCTCACCGGCATCGTGCTGCTGAGCGGCCTGAGCATCGTGGGCGACCTGTTCGAGTCAGCACTCAAGCGCCAGGCCGGGGCCAAGGACAGCGGCGTACTGCTCCCCGGACACGGGGGTATCCTCGACCGCATCGATAGCGTGATGCCGACATTGCCGACTGCCGCTTTGCTACTCGACTGGATCTCCAGGAAATGACACCCGTGTCCACGCGCGGCGGCAAGTCCGAGCCGCGTGCCCTCGCGATTCTGGGCGCAACCGGCTCGATTGGCGCCACGACGCTGGAGGTCGTCGCCCGCCACCCGCACCGCTACACGGTACGCGCGCTTACGGCTCACACCTCGGTGGAGCCGCTGCTCGCCCTGTGCCGAACGCATCGCCCCAAGTACGCGGTGCTTTCGGGTTCTGCGGCAAACGCCGCGCTCGGCCGCCGCTTCGCAGAGCTCGGCTGCGAGTTGCTGTTCGGCGCGGCAGCGTTGGAGCAGGCGGCGTCCGAATCGGGATGCCATGCCGTCATGGCGGCGATCGTGGGCGCTGCGGGCCTGCCGGCGACGCTGGCGGCGGCGCGTTCCGGCAAGCGACTGCTGCTCGCCAACAAGGAAGCCCTGGTGATGGCGGGGCCGTTTTTCATGCGCGCTGCCCGCGAGGCACGCTGCGTCCTGCTGCCAATCGATAGCGAGCACAACGCCGTGTTCCAGTGCCTGCCGCTTGACGGGGACGAGGTGGCCCTGCGGGGCGTGCGCCGCATCCAGTTGACCGCCTCCGGTGGACCGTTCCGCGCAACGCCGCTCGAGCGCCTTGCGCACATGACACCGGATGAGGCTTGCGCGCATCCGAATTGGCGCATGGGTCGCAAGATCTCGGTCGATTCGGCGACCATGATGAACAAGGGACTCGAGGTCATCGAGGCGCATTGGCTGTTCGGGTTGCCTGCGGAGCGCATCGAGGTGGTGATACATCCGCAAAGCGTGATGCACTCGCTCGTGGAGTATCTGGACGGCTCCATGATCGCGCAGCTTTCGCATCCCGACATGCGCGTGCCCATCGCGCATGCGCTCGGCTTTCCGGAGCGCATCGAATCCGGCGCGCGTGCGCTGGATCTCGGTGCCCTCGGGCAGTTGACTTTCGAGAAACCCGATCACGCCCGCTTTCCCTGCATCAGGCTGGCCTACGATGCGCTGCGTGCAGGCGGCACGGCGCCTGCGGTGCTCAATGCCGCCAACGAGGTCGCGGTAGACGCGTTTCTCGCCGGCCGGCTGCAGTTCACCGGCATCGCCCCGGTCATCGAGGAGACCCTGGCGCACGTCGCGGGAGGGTCGGGTGACACCCTCGAGCGCATGATGCAGGCCGACGCGCAGGCACGCCGCGTAGCCAGGGCGCAGGCGGAGCGTCGTGGCGTGGGACGGGCCGCATGACGTTCCTGCACACGGTCGTGTCGTTCGTCATCGCGCTCGGCGTGCTCATCGTCGTGCACGAGTACGGTCACTATCTCGTGGCGCGCCTGTGCGGGGTCAAGGTCCTGCGCTTCTCCGTCGGCTTCGGGCGCGCCCTCGCCACCTGGCGCCTGGGACCCGATCGGACAGAGTGGGTAATTGCGGCGATCCCGTTCGGCGGCTACGTGAAGATGCTCGACGAGCGTGAATCGGCCGTCGCGCCTGCGCAGGCTCACCGGGCGTTCAATCGTCAAAGCGTGCTCAGGCGAGTGTTGATCGTTGCGGCCGGGCCGATCTTCAATTTCGTATTCGCCATCGCGGTCTACGCGGGGCTTTACATGGTCGGCATGCCAGAAGCACGGCCTGTGCTCGCCGAAGCGCCGGCGGCAACGCTGGCCAAGGCGGCGGGCGTGCGCGCCGGCGACCTGGTGCGCGCGGTGGAGGGCTCGCCGATCGAGACCTGGCAGGAACTTCGCTGGCGCGTGCTGCAGGGGGCGCTCGCGCGCGAGCGGTTGCGCCTTCAGGTCGTCAATGAACGCGGTCAGATCGACGACTTGACGCTGGATCTGAGCGGCATCGCCACCGACGAGGTCCAGGCGGACGTGCTCGAGCGCATCGGCCTCAAGCTGTTCCGGCCCTCGTTGGCGCCGATCCTCGGGGAGATCATCGGCGGCAGCGCGGCCGAGCGCGCGGGCTTGTCCGCGGGCGATCGTGTGACCCACATCGATGGGCAGTCGATCGCGACCTGGGAGGCGCTGGTGCGCGAAGTGCGGGCTCGCCCGGGAGAGCCTGCGCAACTGCGCATCGAGCGAAGCGATCTCACGATGACGCTGCAGGTGACGCCAGAGGCCGTCAGCGCGGGCGGCGAGACCATTGGACGCATCGGCGCCGGGCCGCTGATACCCGACGCCCACGCGCAGCGCATCTTCGTGCAGGTGCGTCATGGTCCGCTGGACAGCGTCGCCCGCGGCGCGGTCAAGACCTGGGACATCTCGATCTTCACGCTGCGCATGCTCGGCCGCATGCTCCTGGGCGAGGTCTCATGGAAGAACTTGTCCGGACCCGTGACCATCGCGGACTATGCCGGCCAATCCGCGCAACTGGGCTGGATGCCCTTCCTCACGTTCCTGGCGCTGATCAGTATCAGCCTCGGGGTGCTGAACCTGCTCCCCATACCGCCGCTCGATGGCGGCCACCTCATGTTCTACGGCATCGAGGTGCTCAAGGGCAGTCCTGCGTCCGAGCGCACCGTTGAGTTTGGCCATCGTGTCGGCATCGCACTGCTTCTGGTGCTGATGGTGTTCGCCTTTTACAACGACCTCACGCGACTGTTCGCCGGCTGAAGCGCAATCTGCCGATGCGATCCCGCGTTCTTGCCGCGCTCGCCTGCGCGCTGTTGGCAGTGGCGGGCGACGCCGCCGCTCAGGCCTTCCGCCCGTTCACGGTCAAGGACATCCGCGTCGTGGGGGTGCAGCGCACGGACCCGGGCACTGTGTTCAGCTATCTTACGGTCAAGGTGGGGGAGACCCTGACGCAGCAAAGGGCGCAGCAGGCGCTGCGCGCGCTGTTCGCGACGGGATTCTTCACGGACGTGCGGCTCGAAGCCGAGGATGACGTACTGGTGGTCTACGTCGAGGAGCGACCCGCGGTGGCGCAGGTTGATTTTTCCGGTGTCAGCGAATTCCCGGTGGACAACCTGCGCAGCGCACTGCGCGACATGGGACTCGCCGAAGGCCGCATTTTCGATCGCGCGGTGCTGGAGGGCGCCGAGCAGGAGCTCAAGCGCCAGTATCTATCGCGTGGCAAGTACGCGGCACAGGTGCAGACCACGGTGACGCCGCTGGAGCGCAATCGTGTCGCTCTCAATTTTGCGGTCACCGAAGGCGAGGTGGCGCGCATTCGGCGTATCAACATCGTCGGTGCGCGCGCTTTTCCGGAGGACGAGCTGCTGAGCCTGTTCGTGCTGCGCACCCCGGGCTGGCTGACCTGGTACACGCGGCATGACCAGTACTCGCGTCAGCGCCTGTCGGCCGACCTCGAGGCGCTGCGCTCCCACTACCTCGATCGGGGATATCTGGACTTCACCATCGAGTCGACCCAGGTGTCCATCACGGCAGACCGCAAGGACATCTTCATCACCGTCAACATCGCGGAAGGCGAGAAGTACACGGTGTCGCAGGTGCGCATCGGGGGGCAGATGCTGGTGCCACGGGAGGAACTGGAGAAGCTCCTGCGCATCGCGCCAGGCGATGTGTTCTCGCGCCAGCGCCTCGTGGAATCGCAGAAAGCCATCTCCGAGCGACTCGGCAACGACGGCTATGCGTTCGCCAATGCCAACGCGGTGCCCGAGGTGGACCGGGACAAGCGCACGGTCGCGTTCACGATCCTGGTCGATCCCGGCAGACGCGTGTACGTGCGCCGCATCAACGTCGTGGGCAACAACAAGACCCGGGACGAAGTCGTGCGGCGCGAGATGCGCCAGCTCGAGGGGGCCTATTACGATGCGTCCAAGATCCAGCTGTCGCGCCGCCGCATCGACCGTACACGCTTCTTCAACGACGTTGCCGTCGACACCACGCCCGTGGAAGGCCGTCCGGATCAGGTCGACGTCACCTATGCGGTGGAGGAGCGCGCCACCGGGGCGCTGGCACTGGGCGTCGGGTTCTCTACGGTTGACAAGGTCATCGTATCAGCCTCGGTCACGCAGCCGAACGTGTTCGGGACCGGCAAGTACCTGGCACTGGAACTGAACAGCGGCAGCGTCAACAAGGTGTACTCCCTGTCCTACGTGGATCCGTACTACACGGTGAACGGAGTCAGCCGCGGCTTCGACATCTATAGCCGCGAAGTGGATGCGACGACTCTGGCCATCGGCGCCTACGGTACGAGCACGGTGGGCGGCGGCGTCAAGTTCAGCTACCCGATATCGGAGCGCAAGTCGTTGAGCTTTGGCCTGCTGGGCGAGTCGGTTGAAGTGTTCACGTTCGCCAACAGCGCGCAGGTCTACAAGGACTTTGTGGCTACGTTCGGCAGCCAGTACCGCTATGGCGCGCTCACTGCCGCGTGGGCGCACGATTCGCGCGACAGCCTGCTCGTGACCACCGACGGCACCCTGACGCGGATCAGCACCGAGTTCGCGGCGGGCGACCTGGAGTACTACCGCGTGGGCTTCAACCAGCAGTTCTACTTGCCGCTGAGCCGCACTTTCACCCTGTTTCTCAACGCCGACCTGGGGTATGCGAGCGGTACCGATGAGAAACCCCTGCCGTTCTTCAAGAATTTCTACGCCGGCGGCCCCGGGACGGTGCGCGGCTTCGACGATTACTCGCTCGGCCCGCGCGACGAGGCCGGCAATTCACTGGGCGGCACGCGTCGTGTCGTCGGCAATATCGAGCTGCTGTTTCCGATGCCAGGCGCGGCGCAGGACAACTCGCTGCGCCTGGCCGCCTTCATCGACGCCGGGCAGGTGTATGCCGCGGGCGCGCCGGTGGACCTTGGCGAGCTTCGGTACTCGGCCGGTCTGGCGCTGTCCTGGGCCTCGCCCCTCGGGCCACTGCGCATTTCATACGGCTCGCCGCTAAACGAGCGCAAGGGCTTCGATCGCGTGCAAAGGTTACAATTGAAGTTCGGGACCACTTTCTGATCTCAGCGAACCATTCATGCAGTCACGCCTAGCATTGCTGTTTGCCGCGCTGGTCCTGATGCCGTACGCACCCGCAGCGATGGCGCAGGCCGAGGCCCGCATCGGCTTCGTCAACACCGAGCGCATACTGCGCGAGGCAGGGCCGGCGATACGCGCGCAGAAGAAAATCGAGGCCGAGTTCTCCAAGCGCGAGCAGGAGCTCGTCAAGATCGCCGACCAGCTCAAGCGCCTGCAGGACGAGCTGGACCGGCAGGCCGTGACCATGACGGAGAGCCAGCGCCGCGCCAAGGAGCGTGACTTCAACGAACTGAACCGTGATTTCCAGCGCCGGCAACGCGAGTTCCGGGAAGACCTGAACCAGCGACGCAACGAGGAACTGGCGCAGGTGATCGAGCAGGCGCGCCGGGTCATCCGGCAGATCGCGGAGCAGGAAAAGTTCGACATCGTCTTCCAGGACGCTGTGTACGCTCATCCGCGCATCGACATCACCACCCAGGTGATCAAGGCGCTTGAGGCCAAGCCGCCCGCGCGCTGAGATGCCGGGCCCGCTTTCCCTCGGCGAGATCGCGTCGGCGCTCGGCGGGCGCGTGGTCGGGGATGCCGGCCATCTGGTGGAGCAGGTGGGCACCCTGGAACACGGTGGTGCGCGGCACATCGCCTTCTTCGCCAATCCGCGCTATCGCGCGCAGCTGGCCGCGACTCGTGCCGGGGCGGTGATCCTCGGCCCGCAGGCGGAGGCGCTGAGCGCACTGCCGCGCATCGTCAGCGACAATCCCTACGCCTATTTTGCCCGGGTGGCGCAGTTGTTCAATCCAAGGTCCGCACCGGTTCCCGGCGTGCACGCCGCAGCCCAGGTCGATACGCGCGCGCGCGTCGCCGCGAGCGCCCGCGTCGACGCCGGCGCCGTCATCGGCGAGGGGGCCGAGATCGGCGAGCGCGTATGGATCGGGGCGGGTTGTCACGTGGGCGATGGCGCCGCCATAGGCGCAGACAGCCGCTTGTATCCTGCCGTCGTCGTGTACCACGGCTGTCACATCGGCGCGCGCGCCATCGTGCACTCCGGCGCCGTCATCGGTGCCGACGGTTTCGGCATGGCGCAGGACGCAGGGCACTGGATCAAGGTGCCGCAAATCGGGTGCGTGCGCATCGGCGATGACGTCGAGCTGGGCGCCAACACGACCATCGATCGTGGCACAGTGGACGATACGGTAATCGAGGACGGGGTGAAATTCGACAACCAGGTGCAGATCGGGCACAACTGTCGCATCGGCGCGCATACCGCGATCGCCGGATGCGTCGCGGTCGCCGGCAGCACGCAGATCGGCCGGCGCTGCACCATCGGCGGGGCTGCACGCATCGTCGGCCATCTCAGCCTGTGCGATGACGTGCACGTGTCGGCGACGACGCTCATCACCCGCAGCATTCGCAAGCCGGGCACCTACACCGGCGTGTACCCGTTCGACGAGAATGCGTCCTGGACGCGCAATGCGGTCTACGTCAGGCGCCTGGCGGACCTCGCCGAACGCATGGATGCCCTGGAGAAACGCCGCAAACCGAGGAAGGGGAAACATGGCTGAGATGGACGCGCTGCAAGTGCTGGACTACCTGCCGCAGCGCTATCCGCTGCTCATGATCGACCGCGTGCTCGAGTGCGAGCCGGGCAAGCGCATCCTGGCGCTGAAGAACGTCAGCAACAACGAGCCGCAGTTCGTGGGCCACTTTCCGGGCCGGCCGATCATGCCAGGGGTGCTGATCCTGGAAGCGATGGCGCAGGCTGCCGGGATCCTGGTGTTCCGGACGCAGAACCGCAAGCCGGGATCGGACGCCGTGTACTACTACGCGGGAATCGACGAGGCGCGCTTCAAGCGGCCGGTGGTTCCCGGCGACCGCCTGGAGATCGAGTCGAGCATCCTGGCGCACAAGCGCATCATCTGGAAGTTCGCCTGCGTGGCACGCGTGGAAGGCGCGGTTGTGGCGGAAGCGATAATCCTTTGCACCGAGCGCATCCTGGGGCAGGAGTGAGCGCGACGCAGGTGCATCCCACGGCGATCGTGCACCCGGAGGCGCGGCTTGCCCCCGGGGTCGCCGTCGGGCCCTATAGCCTCGTCGGCGCGGGCGTGGCGGTGGGCGAGGGCAGCTGGATCGGTCCGCATGTGGTGATCGAAGGCCGCACCCGCATCGGGCGCGCAAACCGCATCTTCCAGTTCGCGTCCATCGGCGCACCGCCGCAGGACAAGAAGTACGACGGCGAGGATACGGCCGTCGAGATCGGTGACGGCAACACGATCCGCGAGTACGTCACCATCAACCGCGGCACCACGCGCGACGCGGGCGTGACGCGGGTCGGCGACCACAACTGGATCATGGCGTATGTCCATTTTGCGCACGATTGCCAGGTCGGCAGCCATGCCATTTTCGCCAACGCCTGCGAACTCGCGGGCCACGTGTACGTGGGGGACTGGGCAATCCTCGGCGCCACCACTCTGGTGCACCAATTCGTGCACATTGGCGCGCACAGCTTTACCGGCATGGGCACCTATCTGCCGCAGGATTTGCCGCCTTTCGTCATGGCCGCGGGCAACATGGCCAAGCCCTACGGCATCAACAGCGAGGGCCTGCGCCGACGCGGATTCTCCGCGGACACCATCGCGCGCATCAAGCGCGCCTACCGCACCTTGTACCGCGCCGGGTTGAGCCTGGAGGAGGCGAAGCGGGAACTCGCCACGCAGTCCGCGGCATGCCCCGAGGTCGGCGCGCTGCTCGAGTTTCTGGCGCGCACCCGGCGCGGCTTCATCCGCTGACCTCGTGGACCCAGGCGTGACCCGCGTCGCCATGGTGGCCGGCGAGGCCTCGGGCGACCAGCTTGGCGCCCATCTCATCTCTGCGTTGAAGGCGCGGCGTCCCAATCTGCGCTTTTCCGGCATCGGCGGCCCGCGCATGGCGGCGCAGGGCTTCGAGGTCACGGTGCCCATGGAAAAGCTCGCGGTCCGCGGGTACACCGAAGCGCTGCGGCACTATCGGGAGATCATGCGCATTCGCAAACGCCTGGGCGATGCCCTGCTCGAGACGCGCCCCGCTTTGTTCATCGGCGTGGATGCCTCCGATTTCAACCTGGGGCTCGAGCGACGCCTGAAGGACGCAGGCATTCCGGCAGTGCATTACGTCAGTCCGTCCGTGTGGGCCTGGCGCCGCTGGCGCGTGCACCGTGTGGCGCGCTCCGCCACCCATCTGCTGGCGATGTTTCCGTTCGAGCCGGCGCTGTATGAGAAGTCCGGCATCCCGGTCACCTATGTCGGGCACCCGTTGGCGGATCTGATCCCGCTGGAGGTGGACAAGGCTGCCGCGCGCGCGCAACTGCGCCTGCCGGCGCGCAAGCGCGTGATCGCCCTGCTGCCCGGCAGCCGCCGCTCCGAACTCGAACACATGGCCGAGTCGTTCATACTGGCCGCGCACCGGCTGCAGCAAGAGTTCGCGGAAGTGCATTTCGTGTGTCCGCTGGCGACGCGCCAGACGCGCGACCTGTTCGAGCAGACGCTGCATTTGCATGGGCACGCCGATCTGCCGCTCACGCTGCTATTCGGCCATTCGCACGAGGCGCTCGCGGCGGCCGACCTGGCGCTGGTGGCGAGCGGCACGGCCACACTGGAGGCGGCCCTGTTCAAGACCCCCATGGTCATCACGTATCGCCAGTCCTCCCTGTCGTGGGCG
>DASTTC010000146.1:0-3028 GCA_035760345.1 Burkholderiales bacterium
GCGCCAGCCAGTCGCCGCGCGCGCGATGCTCGGCGAGGCGATTCTGCGCCACCCAGCCGGCGAACAGCCGCAGGCGCAACTCGTCGACCGCCTGGGTGGCCTGGCCCGCGGCACGCAAGGCGGCCAGCAGCGCCACCGAGATGATGGCGAGCGCGACCAGCACCTCGACCAGCGTGAACCCCCGGCGGCATCGGCGCTCAATGCGGCGCATCGATGCGCACCTCGCCGACCGGAGAGGCGCTCACGGAAAAGCTCGATTCGCCGAGCGACAGGCGAAAGTCGTAAGCGCGCGCGCCGTGCGGATCGAACTCCAGGCGCAGGCCCCCTGGGGCCGGCTTGGCCTCGATGCGCAGATCCGTGATCGCCATGCCTGCGGGCAGGCGGCGCGCCCTCAGGGTATCGTCGCCCTCTTCGGACCAGCCCGCGTCCTCGCGCCAGCGCCAGAAGCGGTACTGCGCACCTTCGGCCGTCCAGGCAATGCGCTTGCCCGTGAGGCGCGATTCCTCGGCGGCGAGCTCGAGCAGCTGGGCCAGGCGCTCGGCCTCGGCCTGCAGCAGCGCTCGATCGTCGGGGCGCACGATGGCGCCGATCAGGCCGGCCGCAATACCCATGATCAGCAAGACGACCAGCAACTCGATGAGCGTGAAGCCGCGGCCACTAGAGGTTCCACGAGCCGATATCGGCATCGTTGGCCTCCCCGCCCGGCGCGCCGTCGGCGCCCAGGCTGTAGACATCCAGCTCGCCCCGCACGCCGGGGTTGAGGTACTGGTAAGGATTGCCCCAGGGGTCGCTCGGCAGGCGCTCGACATAGCCGCCGGCCTTCCAGTTGGGCGCCTGCGGCGCCGACGCCGGCCGCTCGACCAGCGCCTGCAGTCCCTGCTCGGTCGTGGGATAGCGCTGGTTGTCCAGCCGATAGAGCTTGAGTGCCTGCATCAGGCTGGCGATGTCCTGCTTTGCGGCGATCGCGCGCGCCTCGTCCGGGCGGCTGATGATCTTCGGCACCACCAGCGCGGCGAGAATGCCGAGGATCACCACCACCACCATGATTTCGAGCAACGTGAAGCCGCGTTGCGGCAGCAACAGCTTTCGCATCTGAACCTCCTGCACCGTATTACGCCATCGCCCCGGCACGCACTGTTCGGGACCGTACATACGACCCCAGCCCCGCTCTCTACGATGTGGCTCATTTGGCGGGTGGCATGCGATTGCAGAAGGCCGCGTTGGCCGTAACCCTTGCCGCACTGGCGTTCCTTGGCGTGGTACTCGCGTATTGGAGCTGGGTGTGGTTCGCACCATCCGCCGTGCCGCGCGCGCCGGCGGCGGTGCAGCTCGCCGGACGCGCGTCGGCGGCGGGCGGCCTGTTCGGCGCCGCGCAGCAAGGTGCGGGCGCCGCCGCCGGCTCAGGCGCGCTGCGACTGATGGGCGTCATGGCCGCCGCGGGCGGCCAAGGCGGTCAGGCGGTGCTGCGGCTCGACGGCAAGCGTTCGCTCGCGGTACTGGAAGGCGAGGACATCGTCCCGGGCCTGCGGCTCGCCGAGGTCCACGTGGATCACATCGTTGTGGAACGCAATGGCGTGCGGGAGACCCTCGCTTTGCCGGAGAAAAGTGGCAAATGAAAAACCCGCGCACCAAACTGAGGTTGATGCTGATCGTCGCGGCGGCGCTGATCGGCCAGGCGCAAGCGCAGGTGCAGCCGCAGCCGCAACCGCGGGAGCAGCCGCAGGAGCAACCGCAACCGCAGGTGCAGCCGCAGCCGCAGTTGCAGTTGCAGCCGCAGCCGCAGGTGCAGCCGCCGGGGCAATCGCCGCAGCAGATGCAGGTGCAGCCCGCCGGTGCCGATTCGGTGACGCTCAATTTCGTCAACGCCGACATCGAGGGCGTGGTGAAGGCCGTCAGCGAGATCAGCGGCAAGAATTTCCTCATCGACCCGCGCGTCAAGGGCACCATCAACATCGTCTCGGCGCGCCCGATGCCGCGCGCGCTGGTGTACGAGGTGTTCCTCTCGGCGCTGCGCCTGCAGGGCTTCGCCGCGGTCGAAGATCGGGGTTTGGTCAAGCTGGTTCCGGAAGCCGAAGCCAAGCTCCACCCCGGCCGCACCATTGGCCCGGGCGAGCCCGCGAGCGGCGTCGGCGACCAGATGCAGACCCGCGTGTTCACGCTCACGCACGGATCCGCGGCGCAGCTGCTGCCGACCCTGCGCCCGCTGATCGCCCCCGCGAACCCGATTTCCGTCTATCCGGCCAGCAATACCCTGGTGATCACGGATTACGCAGGAAATCTTCGGCGCATCGCGAAGATCATCGACGCGGTCGACCAGCCGGGCGGCAGCGACCCGATCGTGATAGCGCTGGCGCATGCCTCCGCGCTCGATGTCGCGGTGATGGTCAACCGCCTGTTCGCCGAGCCGCCGCGCGCCGGGGCGGCCGCGGCCGCAGCAGCGGCCGACCCGCAGTTCATGACCGTGGTGGCGGACGCGCGCTCGAACAGCCTGATTGCGCGCTCCGACGATCCGTCGCGCATCGCGCGCTTGCGCACCCTGGTGGCGATGCTCGACACGCCGACCAGCGCGGGAGGCAATCTGCACGTGGTGCACCTGAAGAACGCCGAGGCGGTAAAAGTCGCCGAAACGCTGCGCGCCATCCACCTGGGCGAAGCCGCGCCGGCCGCGGCGTCGCGGACCCAGTACGCACCGTCGCCCACCCCGCCCGCAGGCGGGATGGGCGCGTCCGCGGCGCCCGCCCCCCTGTCCGCCACCGCGAATCCGGCGGCCGCGCAGGCGCCCGGCATGATCCAGGCCGACCCGGCCACCAACTCGATCATCATCAACGCACCCGATGCGATCTACAACAACCTGCGTGCGGTGGTGGAGAAGCTCGACGCGCGCCGAGCGCAGGTCTATGTCGAGGCGCTGATCGCCGAGATCAGCGCCGACAAGGCGGCGGAGTTCGGCATCCAGTGGCAGAGCCTGAGCGGCGTGGAGAAAAGCGGCGCGCAGGCGTTCGGCGGCACCAACTTCGGCGGGCCCGGC
>DASTTC010000147.1:0-4592 GCA_035760345.1 Burkholderiales bacterium
CACCTGAAGAAGTAAGGTGGGCCATTGGCCCACCCTACGTTCCGGTCCCTGCTGATCGCCAACCGCGGCGAGATCGCGCTGCGTGTCGCGCGCACCGCGCGGCGCATGGGCGTGCGCACCGTCGCGGTGTATTCGGACGTCGATCGGGACGCACCGCACGTGCGCGCCTGCGACGAAGCCGTGCGCATCGAGTCCTACCTGGACATCGAAGCCATCCTGCGCGCGCCCGGCGAGGCGGTGCACCCGGGCTATGGCTTCCTCGCCGAGAACCCGGCCTTCGCGGAATGCGTGCTCGCCGCCGGCCGCGCCTGGATCGGCCCGCCGCCGGCGGCCATGCGCGCGCTCGGCGACAAGGCGAACGCCAAGCAGCTCGCCGCGGCGGCGGGCGTCCCGGTCCTGCCGACGTACGAGGGCAAGCCGCACTTCCCGCTGGTCATCAAGGCGCTCGCCGGCGGCGGCGGCCGCGGCATACGGCTCGTGCGCTCGGCGAAAGAACTAGACGCAGCGCTGGCATCCGCGAAATCGGAAGCTGAACACGCCTTCGGCGACGGCCGGCTGCTGCTGGAGAAGGCGCTGCTTTCCCCGCGCCATGTCGAAGTGCAGGTGTTCGCCGACACGCATGGCAACTGCATCCACCTCGGCGAGCGCGACTGCTCGGTGCAGCGCCGGCACCAGAAGCTGATTGAGGAGGCACCCTCGCCCGCCGTGGACGCGAAGCTGCGCGCGAAGCTCGGCGCCGCCGCCATCGCCGTCACACGCGCTGCGAGCTACGTCGGCGCGGGCACGGTGGAGTTCCTGCTCGACGACGAAGGCGGGTTCTGGTTCATCGAGGCCAACGCGCGCCTGCAGGTCGAGCACCCGGTCACCGAAGCCCTCACGGGCCTGGACCTCGTCGAGTGGCAGCTGCGCGTCGCCGCGGGCGAGCCGCTGCCGTTGAACCAGGAAAATGTCCGCTTCGAGGGCCACGCCATCGAGGCGCGCCTGTGCGCGGAGGATCCGGCGCGCGATTTCCTGCCGCAGGCCGGGCGGCTGCTGCTGTGGCAGCCCGCGCCGGGCGTGCGCGTGGACCACGCGCTCGAGTCGGGGCTCGAGGTCACGCCGCACTACGACTCTCTGCTCGCGAAGCTCGTCGCGCACGCGCCCACGCGCGATGCCGCGCGCGAGAAGCTCGCCGCGGCGCTCGACGCCACTATCGCGCTCGGCCTGACGACGAATAGTGCCCTTCTTGCCGCGGTGCTGCGCGATGCCGTGTTCGCGGCGGGCAAGGCCACGACCGCGCTGCTCGAGGAGCGCTTGACAGGCTGGCAGCCGCCCGCGCTCGACGAGACCTTCGCGCGAAGGGTGTACGCCGCGGCCCGGGCAAGCGCCGCCGGCTACGGCGAATGGGCAGGCTGGAGCAATGCGGGCCGCCTTGAGCTTGTCGAGGCCCCGCATGCGCTCGAGGGCACGACGCTACACTTCGCGCGCGACGGCCACGGCTTCGCGTGGCGCGATACGACGATGGACCCCCCGGCGAGGCGCGCGGCCGGATTCGATGGCCGCGTTCTCGCCGCGCCCCTGAACGGCCGCGTCGTAGCGGTGCACGCGAAGCCCGGGGACGCGGTGGCGTCCGGGACGCCGCTCGTCGTGCTCGAGGCGATGAAGATGGAACACACGCTCAGCGCGCCTGCTGCACTGCGAGTGACGGCCGTGCACGTGACGAAGGGCGCGCAAGTCGCGCCCGGAAAGCTTCTGCTGGAGTTCGAACTGGAGAAACCGGCGTGATGAGAAACCCGCATGCCAATGCGTGCGCGCCGGCCGTCAGTCGCCCGCGATCGCGTTACTGAGTCTTTCCAGAAGCGCAGCCAGGTTGTCCCGAAACGCCGTGATCTGCAACCGGCGATGCCGCTCGGCCCCCACAAACACCTCCGCTGCAGACAACTCGGCCTGCGACAGGATGTTCTCGCTCCACACCGGCCCGCCGCCCCGTTCGAGCTCGTAGCGGATCAGCAAGGTAAGCGTATTGTCAACTGCGCCGGTCAGCTTTTCGGCGACGATATCGGCGGACAACCGATAGGTTGCATCGGATGCCGATGTCACCGCGCCAAAGAGCTGCGACCTGCGGAGCGTCTCGATCAAAGCATCGTGGAAGGTCTCCGGGCTCACTTTGGGAACGGTGCTTTCCAGCAGCGGATTGGACTCATAGCTCCGCGTGACCCGGCTGACCGAGACGGACTGCGTCGCCTGCTTCCGCTGGTCGACCTGCGTGGGCGGCACCAGCCGGTCATACGGGGTGGATGCGCATCCCGCCCCGAGCAAGACGCAGAGCGCGAGGACCCATCCGAAGCGGCTGTCGGTCACGGCCTAGCCTCCTCCCCGGAGCAATCTCTCCAGGACCTCCGCCAGCTCCGCGGCGAGCTCGCGGTGAATTGAGTCATCGACACCGACGGTGAAGAAGCCGCCCCTATCGACGATGCGCGATTGCACGACGTCGGCCACGGAGCGGCTCGAGCCCTCCTCGAGTAGCTGGACGCGGATCGTGCACTTCGCGGCGCCCTCCCCGAAGCCCACCCAGCGGCCGGCCGCGCTCCCAGTCTTGAACGACAGGACGGCGGTCCGCAGCCGCAGCGAGCCCGACGATGGCCCGGAAGGCCGCGGCTCGTCGAGCAGCCCCTTTCCCCTCAACGCGGACTCCAGGGCTCGCCTGATCTCCGCCAACGTCGCGTCGGGAATGTCGTACTTCGATTCGTTCGCCGCCGCCTGCAACGACGAGATGCGCCGCCCCTTCAGGGAGACGCTCTTGTCTACCCACACTACCGGGTCATTGCTGTCCGCGCCGGCAGGCGCGACAGGCAAGACCATGGCCGCGCACAGAAGCAGCGCCCAGGTCGCGCGCGCGCGGATCAAGTTCCGGACTGGCTTCATGGTCGCAGCCAGAGTCTACTTGCTGTCCGGCAGACCCGGGCATCCCCAGATCTAGGGGGGCCCTGCAAGCCCGCGTTCGGGCCTAGTCGAGCGCGGCCAGCGCCGCTTTCACGATCGCGTCGCGATCCACGCCGAAGTGCGCGCGCAGCTTCGCGCGCGTGTCGCTGCGCCCGAAGCCGTCGGTGCCGAGCGTGACGTACTTCCCCGGCACCCACTCGCGGATGAGATCCGCCAGCGCACTGACATAGTCGCTCGCCGCGATCACCGGGCCCTTGCCGCCTTCAAGGCACTGACAGACCCAGGCCGTCTTCGCAGCGCGCCCATCGCGCCGCAGCTCGGTGAAGCTGGTCACCGACCAGACCTCGGAGGAAACCCCGTGCTCTGATTCCAGAACCTCCGCGGCCGCCAGCGCCTCGCGCAGGATGGCGCCGGCGCCAAGCAGGCGCACGTACTTGTTGCCCTTGCCCGCGGCGCGCACGCGATGCATGCCCTTGAGAATGCCTTCCTCCGCGCCCGCCGGCATCGCCGGGTGCGCGTAGTTCTCGTTCATCACCGTGACGTAATAGAACACGTCTTCCTGCGCCTCCAGCATGCGGCGCATGCCGTTGCGCAGGATGATCGCAAGCTCGTAGCCGTAGCAGGGATCGTAGGCGACGCAGTTCGGGATGGTGCAGGCCGAGAGGTGGCTCGAGCCGTCCTGGTGCTGCAAGCCCTCGCCCGCGAGCGTGGTGCGGCCTGCGGTGGCGCCGACGAGAAAGCCGCGCGCGCGCGAATCGGCCGCGGCCCAGATCAGGTCGCCCACGCGCTGGAAGCCGAACATCGAATAGAAGATGTAGAACGGCAGCATCGGCACGCCGTGCGTGCTGTAGCTGGTGGCCGCCGCGATCCACGAGGCGAGCGCACCCGCCTCGGTGATGCCTTCCTCCAGGATCTGCCCGTCCTCGGCCTCCTTGTAGTACAGCAACTCCTCGCGATCCTCCGGCTCGTAGAGCTGCCCATGGGGCGCGTAGATGGCGACATTGCGAAACAGCGACTGCATGCCGAAGGTGCGCGCCTCGTCGGCGACGATGGGCACGATGTGCTTGCCAAGCGCGGGATCCTTCAGCAACTGCGTGAGCAGCTGCACGTACTGCATGGTGGTGGATTGCTCGCGGCCCTGCGAGCCCTCCAGAATCCTCGCGAACGCCGCGACCGCGGGCGCGGCGAGCTTTTGCGCCTGCGCCCGGCGCTCGGGCAGGTAGCCGCCCAGGCGCTCCCGGCGCGCGTGCAGGTAGCGCATCTCGGGCGCTTCCGCCGCCGGCCGGTAGAACTTCAGGCCGATGACGTCCTCGTCCGAGAGCGGCAGCGAGAAGCGGTCGCGGAAGGCCTTGAGCGCCTCGTCGTCGAGTTTCTTCTGCTGGTGCGTGCCCATCTTGCCCTGGCCCCAGGTACCCATGCCGTAGCCCTTCTTGGTCTGGGCGAGGATCACCGTCGGCTGGCCCTGGTGTTCCACCGCGGCGTGATACGCCGAGTAGATCTTGATCGGGTCATGGCCGCCGCGCTTCAGGCGGTCGATGTCGTCATCCGTCAAGTCCGCGACCAGCGCCTTCAGCTCGGGATACTTGTTGAAGAAGTGCTCGCGGTTGAAGCGCCCGTCGGTGGCGGCGTAGGTCTGGAATTCGCCGTCCACCGTTTCGTGCAGGCGCCGC
>DASTTC010000148.1:0-10424 GCA_035760345.1 Burkholderiales bacterium
GGGTTCGCGGCCACCGCTTCCGGCGTGCCTTCGGCGACGATGCGCCCGCCCCCGTCGCCGCCCTCGGGGCCGAGGTCGATCACCCAGTCGGCGGTCTTGATGACGTCCAGGTTGTGCTCGATCACCACCACCGTATTGCGAGCGTCGCGCAACCGGTGCAGCACCTCGAGCAGACACTTGATGTCGTGGAAGTGCAGCCCGGTGGTCGGCTCGTCGAGGATGTACAGCGTGCGCCCGGTGTCGCGCTTGGACAGCTCCAGCGACAGCTTCACCCGCTGCGCCTCGCCGCCCGAGAGCGTGGTCGCCGACTGTCCCAGCTGCACGTAGCCCAGGCCGACGTCGAGCAGCGTCTGCAGCTTTCTCGCGATCACCGGCACCGCGGAAAAAAAGCCATGCGCCTCGCGCACCGTCATCTGCAGCACGTCGTGGATCGATTTCGTCTTGTAGCGGATCTCCAGCGTCTCGCGGTTGTAGCGCGTGCCGCGGCACACGTCGCAGGGCACGTACACGTCGGGCAGGAAATGCATCTCGACCTTGACCAGGCCGTCGCCCTGGCAGGCCTCGCAGCGGCCGCCCTTCACGTTGAAGGAGAATCGACCCGCGTCGTAGCCGCGCTCGCGGGCTTCGGGTACGCCCGCGTAAAGCTCGCGCACCGGCGCGAACAGACCCGTATACGTCGCCGGGTTGGAGCGGGGGGTGCGCCCGATCGGGCTCTGGTCCACGCTGACCACCTTGTCGATTTGCGGCAGGCCCGAGATCGACGCGTGCGGTGCCGGCTCTTCCGGGCTGCCGTAGAGGTGGCGCGCCACCGCCCGGTACAGCGTGTCGTTGATCAGGGTGGATTTGCCCGAGCCGGACACACCGGTCACGCACACCAGCAGGCCGATCGGCAACTCGAGTCGCACCTGCTGCAGGTTGTTGCCGCTCGCGCCGTCGATGCACAGCGACTGCCGGGCACTGCGCCGATGCCGCATGCGGGGCACGTCGATTCGCAGACGGCCTGCAAGATACTGGCCCGTCAGAGACGACTCGCTTTCGAGCAGGGACGCGGGCGGCCCGGCGGCCACCACGCGCCCCCCCGCCTCGCCCGCGCCGGGCCCCATGTCCACCACGTAGTCGGCGGCGAGAATCGCCTCGGCGTCGTGCTCCACCACGATCACCGTGTTTCCCAGGTCGCGCAGATGCTTGAGGGTCTCGATGAGGCGGCCGTTGTCGCGCTGGTGCAAGCCGATCGACGGCTCATCGAGCACGTACATCACGCCGGTCAGGCCCGAGCCGATCTGGCTGGCGAGCCGGATGCGTTGCGACTCGCCCCCGGACAGTGACAGCGCGGCGCGCTCGAGCGCGAGGTAGTCCAGGCCGACGTTGACCAGGAAGCGCAGCCGGTTCGCGATCTCGTTGACGACTTTCTCGGCGATCGCCGCCCGGGCGCCCGGCAGCGCGAGCGCGCCGAAGAACGCCAGCGTCTGGCGCAACGGCCAGCTGGACACCTCGTGGATGCTCTTGCCGGCGACGCGCACATGCAAGGCTTCGCGCCGCAGGCGCGTGCCGGTACACGCGGGACCGGTCTGCGGTTTGCGGTACTTCGAGAGTTCTTCGCGCACCGCGATCGAATCGGTCTCGCGGTAGCGCCGCTCGAGGTTGGGCACCACGCCCTCGAACGCATGCGTCTTCACGGTACTGCGACCGCGTTCGCCCGGATAGCGAAAGGCGATGGCTTGCGAACCCGAGCCGTAGAGGACGTGCTGCTGCACCTCGTCAGCGAGCGCTTCCCACGGCGTATCGATGTCGAAGCCGTAATGCACCGCGAGCGACTGGAGCAGCGAGTGATAAAAGTGGTTGCGCCGGTCCCAGCCGCGGATCGCACCGCCCGCGAGGCTCAGGTTCGGGTGCGCCACCACGCGCTTCGGATCGAAGAACTCGATCACGCCGAGCCCGTCGCAGCGCGGGCAGGCCCCGGCCGGATTGTTGAAGGAGAACAGGCGCGGCTCGAGCTCGGGCAGCGAATAGCTGCACGCCGGGCAGGCGAAGTTCGCCGAGAAGGCGTGCTCGCGGCCGCTGTCGGTTTCCACGGCGAGGGCGCGCCCGTTCGCGTGCCGCAGGGCGGTCTCGAACGACTCCGCCAGTCGCTGCCGGGACTCGGCGCGCACCTTGAGCCGGTCCACCACCACGTCCACCGAGTGCTTCTGGTTTCTCGCCAGGCGCGGCGCCGATTCCAGATCGTGCACCTTGCCGTCGATGCGCGCGCGCGCGAAGCCTTGCGCGCTCAGTTCCTCGAGCAGATCGACCTGTTCGCCCTTGCGTCCCGCGACCACCGGCGCCAGCACCAGGAGTCGCGTGTCGGCGGGTAGCGCGAGCACGTGATCCACCATCTGCGACACGGACTGCGCCTGTAGCGCCAGGCCGTGCTCCGGGCAATGCGGCGTGCCGACTCGCGCGTACAGCAGGCGCAGGTAGTCATGAATCTCGGTGATGGTGCCGACCGTCGAGCGCGGGTTGTGGCTGCTCGCCTTTTGCTCGATGGCGATGGCCGGCGACAGGCCCTCGATCAGGTCGACATCGGGCTTTTGCATCAGCTGCAGGAACTGGCGCGCGTAGGCCGACAGCGATTCGACGTAGCGGCGCTGGCCTTCGGCATACAGCGTATCGAAGGCGAGCGAGGATTTTCCGGATCCCGACAGGCCCGTGATCACCACCAGCCGGTTGCGCGGCAACTCGAGGCTGATGTCCTTCAGGTTGTGCGTGCGTGCGCCGCGGATGCGAATGCTGTCCATGTCGCGAGGGGTGCGAGGGCAAACTTGCTACTATAGCGAGTTCCGATTCCCGGCTTCCGGCTTTTCTTCGCCCCTCGATGGATTCCCAGCGCATGAGCTCGCAGGAGCTGCGGGCGAGCGTGTCGCTCGCCGGCATTTTCGGCCTGCGCATGCTCGGGCTGTTCCTGATCCTGCCGGTGTTTGCCGTGCACGCACCGCAGATGTCGGGCGGGGACAATCTGATCCTGGTCGGCATCGCGCTCGGCGCCTACGGCCTGGTGCAGGCGTTTCTGCAGATTCCGTTCGGCATGGCCTCGGATCGCTGGGGCAGGAAGCCGGTGATCGTCATCGGCCTCATGCTGTTTGCCGCGGGCAGCTTCCTCGCTGCCGGCGCGCACGACATCTGGACTGCGATCATCGGCCGCAGCCTGCAGGGCGCGGGTGCGATCTCCGCCGTCGTCATGGCGCTGGCTGCGGACCTGACGCGCGAGCAGCACCGCACCAAGACCATGGCGATGGTGGGCGCGACGATCGGTTTGAGCTTCGCCCTGTCGCTGGTGGCGGCGCCGGTCCTCTACCAGTGGATCGGCATGGGCGGATTGTTCGTGTTGACAGGGCTTCTGGCCTTGATGGGAATCGGGGTGGTCGTATGGCTGGTGCCGTCGGCGCCGGCGCGTGCGCCCCGCGAGGCGCCGGGCGCTGGCCCGGGCGCCCTGCGCCGCGCGCTGCTCGATCCCCAACTGGCGCGACTCAACGTGGGCATCTTCGTGCTGCACGCCGTGCAGATGGCGATGTTCGTGGTGGTGCCGCCGCTGCTGGTGGCCTCAGGGCTTGCCCTGTCCTCTCACTGGAAGGTCTATCTGCCCGTGGTGCTGGTCTCGTTTGCCGTGATGGTCCCGCCCGTGCTGCACGCGGATCGCCGCAACGCCGGGCGCGGCGTCATGCTCGGGGCGATCGCGCTGCTGGCCCTCGCCGAAGGGGGCTTCGCGGCAGTCGGGCCCGGCGTCACGGTGCTGGCCGCGTTGCTGCTCGCGTTCTTCGCCGCGTTCAACGTGCTCGAGGCCCTGATCCCGTCGCTCGTATCCAGGATCGCGCCGGCGCAGATGCGCGGCACGGCGATCGGGATCTTCAACACCGCGCAGACGCTGGGCCTGTTCTGCGGGGGGTTGATGGGAGGGTGGATTGCCGCGCGGTTCGGTCCCGCCGCGGTTTTCGGGGTCTGCGCAGCGCTCGCACTGGGCTGGCTCGCCGTGGCCGTGGGCATGCGGCCGGTCAACCGAATCGCCGGTCAGTCGTTTAGGATGGGTACGGTCAAAGGGAGGTAATCATGGCATCGGTCAACAAGGTCATCGTCGTGGGCAACTTGGGCGCGGACCCGGAAACGCGGTACCTGCCGAGCGGCGAAGCGGTCACCAACATTCGCGTTGCCACCACCGACCGCTGGAAGGACAAGGCGAGCGGCGAGATGAAGGAAGCCACTGAATGGCATCGCATCTCCTTCTTCGGGCGCCTGGCGGAGATCGCCGGCGAGTACCTGAAGAAAGGCTCGCAGGTGTACGTCGAAGGCAGCCTGCGCACGCGAAAGTGGCAGGACAAGGAAGGCCACGACCGCTACAGCACGGAAATCCGCGCCGACGTGATGCAGATGCTCGGCTCGCGCGCCGGGTCGGGCGAACCGCGTGGCGCGGCGTCGGGCGCCGATCAGGCGGAGGCGAAGACCGAACCTGCGGCGCGGCCTGCGGCGAAGAAGCCCGCGGGAAAGTTTGACGACATGGCCGACGACATCCCGTTCTAGCCCTGCCGATGGCGCTATAATTCGCGCCAATTCAGGCGCTTGCGGGTAGCGACGATGCCGATCTACGAGTACCGGTGCTCGGACTGCGGATTTCAGGACGAGTATCTGCAAAAGCTCTCCGAGCCGCCGTTGACGGCGTGCCCGTCGTGCGGCAAGCCGGCGTTCCAGAAGCAGGTGAGCGCGGCAGGCTTCCAGCTGAAGGGCAGCGGCTGGTACGCAACCGATTTCAAGAGTTCGGGAAAACCGGCGCAGGCGAAGACGGAAACGCAGGCGGAAGGCAAGGCCGACACCAAGGTCGATGCCAAGGTCGATGCCAAGGCCGATGCCAAGCCGGCGGCCGGTTCAGATACCCAGTCCGAGGCCAAGAGCGAAGCGAAGGTGAAGGCGGAGCCGGCCGCCACTTCCAGCGATTGAACCCCAGCCGGGCTTGCAACCGGCCCAGCGCGAGCTGGGCTTTTCGTTTCTAGAGGGCGCGTGCGGAAATACTTCATCACCGGACTGCTCATCTGGATCCCGCTGGTGATCACCATCTGGGTCCTGAAGCTGATCGTGGACACGCTGGACCAGTCCTTGCTGCTGCTGCCGGACGGGTGGCGCACGGAGAGCTTCCTCGGCATCCACGTGCCGGGACTGGGCGTCATCCTCACGCTGGTCATCGTGTTCGTCACCGGCGTATTCGCCACCAACTTCTTCGGCGCTCGGCTGGTGAACCTGTGGCACGAGATCCTGCACCGCATCCCGGTGGTCAACTCCATCTACTCCAGCGTCAAGCAGATCTCGGACACGCTGTTTTCCACCTCCAGCCAGGCGTTCCGCAAGGCGCTGCTCGTGCAATGGCCGCGGGAAGGCATGTGGACCATCGCCTTTCTCACTGGCGCCCCGGGCGGCGACGTCGCCAACCACCTGCCGGGCGACTATGTGAGCGTGTACGTGCCGACCACGCCCAATCCCACCGGCGGCTATTTCGTCATGGTGCCGCGGCAGGACGTGATCGAGCTCAATATGAGCGTGGACGCGGCGCTCAAGTACATCATCTCCATGGGCGTCGTCTCGCCCGGCGCGGGCAGGTGAGCGCGGCCATGCGAACGCACTACTGCGCTGAGCTCTCCGCCGCGCTTATCGGGCAGCGCGTGACGCTGGCCGGCTGGGCGCACCGGCGACGCGACCACGGCGGGGTCATCTTCATCGACCTGCGCGATCGCGATGGCCTGGCGCAAGTCGTATGCGACCCGGATCGCGCGGAGGCCTTCAGCGCGGCCGACCGGGTGCGCAGCGAGTTCGTGCTGCGCGTCACCGGCCGGGTGCGCGCCCGGCCCGAGGGCACCGCCAACGCGACTCTCGCCTCCGGCATGGTCGAGGTGCTGGCCGAGACGGTCGAGATCCTCAATCCGTCGGCGCCGCCGCCGTTCCAGCTGGATGAGGAGAACCTTTCCGAGCCGGTGCGGCTCGAGCACCGCGTGCTGGATCTGCGCCGCGCACCGATGCAGAGAAACCTGCGCCTGCGCCATCGCGCGGCCTCCGCGGCCCGCGCCTTTCTCGATGCGCACGGGTTCATCGATATCGAGACGCCGGTGCTCTACAAGTCCACGCCCGAGGGCGCGCGCGAATTCCTCGTGCCCTCGCGCCTGCACGACGGCCATTTCTACGCGCTGCCGCAGAGTCCGCAGCTGTTCAAGCAGTTGCTGATGATCGCGGGCTTCGATCGCTACTACCAGATCGTGAAGTGCTTTCGCGACGAAGACCTGCGCGCCGACCGGCAGCCCGAGTTCACCCAGATCGACGTCGAGACCTCGTTCCTCGGCGAGGAGGCGATCCGCGCATTGATGGAGCAGCTGGCGCGGCACATTTTCAAGTCGGTGCTGGAAGTCGAGCTGCCCGATCCGTTCCCGGTGCTGCGCTATGAGGAAGTGATGCGCGACTACGGCGTGGACAAGCCCGACCTGCGCGTGCCGCTCAAGCTCACCGAGCTCACCGATGTGATGAAGGAGGTGGATTTCAAGGTATTCTCCGCGCCCGCGAACGCGGCCGACGGACGCGTCGCGGGCCTGCGCGTGCCCGGCGGCGGCGCGCTGTCGCGCGGCGAGATCGACGCCTATACGGAGTTCGTGAAGACGCTGGGCGCGAAGGGCCTCGCCTGGATCAAGGTGAACCAGCGCGCCCGGGGCGCCGAAGGCTTGCAGTCGCCGATCGTGAAGAACCTTCACGCCAAGGCGCTCGCCGCCGTCCTCGAGCGCAGCGGCGCGCAGGATGGCGACCTCCTGTTCTTCGCCGCCGACAAGTCGGCCGCCGCGAATGCCTGCATCGGCGCCTTGCGGCAACGCATCGGCCACGATCGCGGTTTTGCGCAAATGGGCTGGCGCCCGCTGTGGGTGGTGGACTTTCCGATGTTCGAGTACGACGAGGATTCCCGGCAGTGGAAGGCGCGGCATCACCCCTTCACCAGTCCCAAAGACGGGCACGAGCGGTACCTCGAGTCCGCGCCGGAGAAGGCCTACGCCAAGGCTTACGACATGGTGCTGAACGGCTGGGAGGTGGCGGGCGGATCCGTGCGTATCCACCGTCAGGAAGTCCAGCAGCAGGTGTTCCGCGGCCTGAAATTGTCGCCCGAGGAGCAGCGCGCCAAGTTCGGTTTTCTGCTCGACGCCCTGCAGTACGGCGCGCCGCCGCACGGCGGTATCGCCTTCGGCTTCGACCGGTTGGTGGCGCTGATGGCAGGCGCGGAGGCCATCCGCGACGTGATCGCCTTCCCCAAGACGCAGCGCGGGCAGGACCTGCTGACGGGCGCGCCTTCGCCGGTGTCCGAGAAGCAGTTGCGCGACCTGCATATCCGGCTGCTCAATCCGCCGCAGTGAGGTGGCTCATTGCTCTGCTCCTGGCATTCACGTCGAGTGCCTGGGCGGGCGATATCGGCGTCGCCGACCTGCCGCGCGAAGCGCAAGCCACGCTGGGCCGGGTCCATGCCGGCGGGCCTCATCCCCATGCGCGGGACGGGACGGTGTTCCGCAACCGCGAGCGGCTGCTGCCCGAGCGCCGCGCAGGCTACTATCGCGAGTACACGGTGCGCACGCCGGGTGCGCGCGATCGCGGCGCCCGGCGTATCGTCGCGGGGAACGAGGGCGAGTTCTACTATACCGATGACCATTACCGCAGCTTCCGGCGCATTCGCGAGTAGGCCGTGAGCAAGCTCGCGCAAAGGCTCGCTGACGCCGCGCGTTCGGGCGCGTACCGCGCGCCGGGAACGGCGGAGATCGAGGACGCGGCGCGCGGCACTCGAACCGACCTGGTGCCGGTCGACCTGCGCGGCGCCGACGACAAGGAGGAGGTGCTCGAGCGCATCGCGCGGGCGCTTGGCTTTCCCGCCTGGTTCGGCGGCAATTGGGACGCGCTGGAAGACTGCCTCCAGGACCTGTCCTGGCGTACGGGCGAAGGGCACGTGCTCCTGGTCCGGGGGTTCGCGGATCTGCCGGCCGACGAGCTGGGCGTGCTGTTGGACGTGCTGGCGTCGAGCGCCGCCTACTGGGCGGCGCGTGGCCGCCCGTTCTTTGCCGTGCTCATCGACCCGGAACGATCCCTGGCGCTGCCGGAGCTGTTCCGCCCGAAGTCCGCGTGAACTGGAAACTGCCGGTTTCGGTCCTGGTGGTGATCCACACGCCAGCGCTCGATGTGCTGCTCCTCGAGCGGGCCGCGCATCCCGGCTTCTGGCAGTCGGTGACCGGCTCGCTCGACGGGCCGGACGAGGCGCCGGTCCAGGCTGCGCGGCGCGAGGTCCTCGAAGAAACCGGAATCGACGCGACCGACCTGCAACTCGCGGACTGGAGGCTGGCCAACGCGTTCGAGATCTACGCGCACTGGCGCGGGCGGTTTGCGCCGGGCACCTCGCACAACACGGAGCACGTATTCAGCTTGACGGTGGCGGATCGCGGGGAGGTGCGACTCGCGCCCGAGGAGCACCGCGCGCAGCGCTGGCTGCCCTGGCGCGAAGCGGCAGCGGCGTGTTTCTCATGGTCGAACCGCGATGCGATCCGCATGCTGCCTGCGAGGGTCCCGCGGCCATGATGCCGACCGTGCGCGTCATCACGTTGAACATCCACAAGGGCCTGTCGCAATTCAACCGGCGCATGGTGATACACGAATTGCGCGAGGGCCTTAACACCCTCGAGCCCGACCTGGTGTTCCTGCAGGAAGTCCAGGGGCTGAACGAGCGTCACGCGCTGCGCTTCGCCACCTGGCCGAGCGCGCCGCAGCACGAGTTCCTGAGGCAGGACGGCTGGGAATATGCCTATGGCCTCAACCGGGTGCATCATTACGGGCACTACGGCAATGCCGTGCTGTCGCGCTTTCCGATCGTATCGATGGAGAACGCGGACATCTCGAGCCACCGCTTCGAGCGCCGCGGCCTGCTGCACTGCGTGCTGTCCGTCCCGGGCTGGAAGCGCGAACTGCATTCCGTTTGCGTGCACCTGTCGTTGCACGAGCGTGGCCGCCGGCGCCAGCTTGACGCCATCGTCGAGCGCCTCGGCGAGGCGGCGTCGCGCGGCTCTCCGATCGTGGTAGCGGGCGACTTCAACGACTGGCGCGAGCGCGCTACGCGGGTTCTGGCGGAGAGGCTCGGACTCCAGGAGGTGACCTCGGTGTACGGCAACCGCGCGGCGCGAACCTTCCCCAGCCTGCTGCCCATGCTGCGCCTGGACCGCATTTACGTACGGGGCTTCAGCGTGGTCGAGGCGAGCGTGCATATCGGCGCGCCGTGGTCGCTGCTCTCGGACCACCTGGCGCTGGGCGCAGTCCTCAAGCCTGCGTAGCGCGATGCAATACCTCGACGGCAACCGGCTGACGCTGCTGCGCAACGGCGAGCAGTACTTCCCGGCGCTGGTGGCCGCGATCGACGCGGCGCGCGAAGAGATCTTCCTCGAGACCTACATCTTTGCCGACGACCAGACCGGAAGCCTGGTGGCGGATTCGCTGGCGCGCGCGGCGGTGCGCGGTGCATCCGTGCACTTGCTCATCGACGGTTTCGGCGCCAGCGACTTCGCGCCGCGCTTCCAGCAGATGCTCACCGCGGCGGGTGTGCGGGTGCTGGTCTACCGTCCGGACATCAGTCCCTGGACGCTGCGCCGCGAGCGCCTGAGGCGCATGCACCGCAAGCTCGCCAGCATCGACGCGAGTGTGGCTTTCATCGGCGGCATCAATATCCTCGACGACTATGATGGCCCGGGCCCGGCGCCGCCGCGCTACGACTACGCCGTGCGTGTGGAGGGTCCGCTGTGCGCCAGGGTGCAGGACGAGGCGGTGCGCCTGTGGGCGCGAATCGCCCTGGCGGCGCTGCATGCGCCGCCGCCGACTCCGGTAAGTGGACGGGCGAAGGCGTTTGCAGACGGGCATCGTGCCGCGCTGGTGGTGCGCGACAGCGTTCGCCATCGGCGCGACATCGAACGCGCGTATCTGGCGCTGATGGACGCCGCGCGCGAGGACATCGTAATCGCCAATGCCTACTTCTTTCCCGGCCGGCATTTTCGCCGCTCGCTCCTGCGTGCCGCACGCCGCGGTGTGCGCGTGGTGCTCCTGTTGCAGGGGCGCGTGGAGTACGCCTTGTTCCACTACGCGTCACGCGCCATGTACGGCCCGCTGCTCGACGCGGGGATCGAGATTCGCGAATACCACGCCGGCTTCCTGCACGCCAAGGTGGCGGTCTTCGATCGATTGCGGGCCAGCGTGGGCTCGTCGAACATCGATCCGTACAGCCTGCTGATGGCGCGCGAGGCCAACGTATTCGTGGACGATGCGGGTTTCGCGGCAGAACTGTGGGCCAGCCTGGACGAGGCCATGCGCACCGGCGCGCGCCTCCTGCCGTCGCTGGAATGGAAGCGCCGTCCGCT
>DASTTC010000149.1:0-12903 GCA_035760345.1 Burkholderiales bacterium
AGCGTGAGCCCGCCGAGCGAGAGCTGCACGTGCGACAGGCCGAGCTCGCCGCCGCCGGGCATCGCCATCATGAGCCCGCCGGCGAACAGCAGCAGCCGCGCCGCCCAGCCGGGGATGCTGCGCGCAATGGTCCCGATGCCGACCAGGTAGCCCTCGAGCGCCGAAGCGATCAGTGCAATGCCCGCGATCGCGGTGCCCACCACCACGATGATTTCACCTGGCGTGCCGCGCAGGATGAGCGCCGGATTGAGCACGAAGAAGAACGGCACGAAGTACATCGCCGCGCCCAGGCGCATGGACTGCAGGCCGACCTGCATGGGCGGCGCCTTGGCGATGCCCGCGGCGACGAAGGCGGCGATCGCCACCGGCGGCGTGATGAACGACACCATGCCCCAGTACAGCATGAACAGGTGCACCGCCACCGGGTCGAAGCCCGCGCCGACCAGCGGCGGCGCGAGCACGATGGCGAGGAAGATGTAGCAGGCGGTGATCGTCATGCCCATGCCGAAGATGAAGCTGGTGAGCGCGCCCATCACCAGCAGCACGTAGACGTTGTTGCCGGCGAGGTAGACGAGGTCGTTGGCGAGCGTGCCGGCGAGCCCGGTGACCGAGAGCGCGCCGATGATCAGGCCCACGCCCGCAAGCAGCGCCGCGAGCTCCGAAAGCGCGCCACTCACGCCCTCGAGCATCGTGCGCAGCCGCCGCCAGTCGAGCCGGTAGCGCGGCCAGACCTGGTTGATGACCAGCAGCAGCGCCGTGGCGTAGAACGGCGCCAGCGACTCGCGCTGCAGCACGAGCAGCATCCACACCAGCAGCGCGAACACGAACAGGTAATGCCAGCCCTCGGCGAAGGTGCGCAGGATCGAGGGCAGCTCGGCGCGCGGCAGGCCCTTGAGACCGTTCTTCGCCGCGTAGCCGTCGATCTGCACGAACAGCGCGAAGTAAAACAGCAGCGACGGCACCAGCGCGGCGACAGCGATGACCACATACGGCACGCCGAGGAACGCCGCCATGACGAAGGCGGTGGCGCCCATCACGGGCGGCATCAGCACACCGCCGGTCGAGGCGCAGGCTTCGACGCCGCCGGCGTAGGCGGGCGAGAAGCCGATGCGCTTCATCGCGGGAATCGTCACCACCCCGGTGGTCAGCACGTTGGACACCACGCTGCCGGACACCGAGCCCATCAGGCCGCTGGCGAAGATCGACACCTTGGCCGGACCGCCGCGCACCGAGCCGAACAGGGCGAAGGCGAGGTTGTTGAAGAAATGCGCCGCGCCGGTGTACTGCAGCACGGCGCCGAACATGACGAAGCCGATCACCAGCTCGCCGAAGGCGCGCATCGGGATGCCGAGCGCGCTCTCGCTCGAGGCGAAGTGGAACGACGCGGTGGAAGCAATGTCGCGCGGCAGCCCCGAGATGGGTCCCGGCATGTAGCCGGCGAACACCGGATAAAGCGAGATGCACGTCACCACCACGAACACGGCGGTGCCGCCCGCGCGCCGCGTTGCTTCGAGCAGCATGAGCCAGCCGGCGTAGGCCACCCACACCGCCTGCCGCGGCGCCTTGTATTCCCAGCCCTCTTCGACGATGCGTTGCGCGTGCAGCGCGAAGTACGCGAACACGGCGAACGACGTCGCGAACAGCAGTACGTCGTACCACGGCACGCGATCCCGGGGCGCCCGGCGGCCCGCCGGGATCAGCAGGAAGACCCCGCCCACGAGCAGCGCGCCCAGCCAGTACAGGTAGGCGCTCTCGAGGACGGTCTTGCCGACGAAGAAGCCGAGGTTGAGGAGCTGGTTGAGGGCGAGACCGATCGCCGCCGCGACGAGCGCAATCAGCGCCCCGCGCCACAGGGGCGGAAGCGACCGGTAGCGCGCCTCGCTCGGCGCCTCGAGGGCGTCGGCGCCAGCCACGGCGCGGGCCTAGCTCACCAGCTGGTCGTGACCGGGTCGAAGCCTGACTTGGTCAGCGCCGCCGCACGCGACTTCTGCCAGGCGACGACGAGTGCCTTGTCGTCGGCATGCGAGCCCTTCTTCACCTCGGCCCAGGCGGTGGCGAGCACCTGCTGGCGCTGGATCAGCTTGTCGTTGTGCGCCTGGTGCGCGGGCTTCCACTGGCCGGCTTCCTTCCAGAAGCGGATCGCGCCGTCGTGGAACGGGATCACCCAGGCGAAGTTCTGCCGATCGACCGCCCAGCCCGAGTTGCCGGGCGCCGCGCCCTTGTAAAGATCGAAGCTGTCCACCATCGCCTTGGTCATGTTGTAGACGAGGTCCCCGTCCTGCGACGCGTAGGTCATGAGGATCGGATACGGGTAGGTGGCCGACTCGGCGGGCTTGTCCTTGGACAGCTCCGCGCCCTCGGTGCCCATGAACGGGAAGAAGAACGGCGCCACCGCGTTCATGCGCGCCCAGCCCGCCTTGTCGTTGTGCGCGAACACCGGGTAGACGAGCCCGCGCGGCGACTTGGCGACCTTGTAGGCGAGGCCCGAGATGGACGAGGTGAACGCGGCGTCGACCTGGTTGTTGACGATGCCGTCCATGGCGGCGCCGAAGCCGCCGAACTCGACCTTTTGCACGTCGTTCCAGGTGAGGTTGGCGAAGGCGAGCATGGCGGTGATGTTCTGGTTGAGCGAGGGCGCGCCGATCACCCAGGCGACGCGCTTGCCCTTCAAGTCGGCCACCGTGCGCACGTTGGCATCCTTGGCCGCCACCACCGTCAGCACCTGGTCGGAGGTGTTGAGCATCAGGCCGCGGATCGGCTGCGGGCCCCAGCTCGGCGCGCCGAACTCGAACACCCCTTCCTGCGCGAGGTACGCGCCGCCCACGCCGTTCGCCGAGAATTGCACCTGGCCCTCGCGGATCGGCAGGTTCCTCGAGATGTCGTTCTTGCCCGGCAGCACGCGCAGGCTGACGTTGTACTTCTGCTTGAGCGCATTGCCGATGGCCACGGCCTGGTTGTAGCCGCCGGAGCCCACGTCGTAGGCGCTCCAGGATATGGTCGGCGGCAGCTTGACCTGCGCCGATGCGGCGCCGGCAACGAGCAGGGCAGCGGCGAGCGCCGCGGCCCGATGGGGTGCGAATTTCATTGAAGCCTCCTCCTCCAAGTTGGCCCCGGCATGTTACCCGAATCCCGGCGGGCGCTAGAATCCCTGCGCGTGACGACTCCCGCGATCAGCCGCTTCGCCGTCCCCCGGCTCGAGGACCTGCCCGGGGACGTGCGCGAGCGCATCCTGGCGGTGCAGGAAAAATCCGGCTTCGTGCCCAATGTGTTCCTCGTGCTGGCGCACCGGCCGGAGGAGTTCCGCGCCTTCTTCGCCTATCACGACGCGCTGATGGACAAGGCGGGCGGCCTGACGAAAGCCGAGCGCGAGATGATCGTGGTGGCGACCTCCGGCGCGAACCAGTGCCAGTACTGCGTGGTGGCGCACGGCGCGATCCTGCGCATCCGCGCGAAGAACCCGCTGGTGGCCGACCAGGTGGCGATCAACTACCGCAAGGCCGACATCACGCCGCGCCAGCGCGCGATGCTCGATTTCGCGATGAAGGTGGCGCTCGAGTCGCACGCGGTGGAGGATGCCGACCTGGAGGCGTTGCGCAAGGCGGGTTTCGCCGACCAGGAGATCTGGGACATCGCCGCCATCAGCGCGTTCTTCGCGCTCTCCAACCGCATGGCCAACGTCACCAGCATGCGGCCGAACGACGAGTTCTACCTCATGGGGCGGGTGGCGAAGGAAAAGTAGGCTGGCGCGATCATTTCTTTTGAAAGGGTTTGCGGAAGAGCGCACAGTAGGTCTCAAGAGGGCCGCGGCCCGGCCAGTCCCTGCGCAGTTGAAGCATCTCGAAGCCGCGCGCGGTGATTTCGTCGACCACGCTCTCGGCGGGAACCCCGAGGCTCCCCCGTCCGAAGAACAACGGCGGCGGAAAGTCAATCACCGCCAGCAGCCCGCCAGGGTGAAGCGCGCGCAGGAGGCTTGCGTTGGTCTCGGCCGGATCGGTCACGTGGTGGTAGACGCGGCGCAGCACGATCGCATCGCAGCATCTTGCCGGCAGTCCGGAGTCGCGTGGCTTCGCTTCCACGATCGTGACGTTGCCAAGCTTGGCTTCGGCGAGCATTGCCCGAAGGGCTTTCAGGCGATCTGGATCAATCTCGGTCGAGAAGACACGTCCGCCCGGCCCGACCGCTCCCGCCAGCGCAAGCGTCAGCTGGCCCTTCCCGGCGCCGACATCCGCGACCACCATCCCGGCCTTCAATCCGAGCGCCTCCGTGAGCCGCGGCATTTCGGGGCTGCTCGCATTGAAGCCGAATCCCGTCCAGTTGCTGCATCCGGAGAGCAGGGCTGCGACGAGCAGCGTCGCGGTGCTATAGCCAGCGGCGGACACGTGCCTTGTACTCGCGGAAGGCGTCGCCAAAGCGCCGCTCGAGATACGTTTCTTCGCGCGCGACCACGCGGTAGCGCAGGAGGATGACGAGAGGCAGCGCCAGGGCGAGGACCCACGGGCTGCGCGCAGCCATGCCGATGCCGGCATAGAGGAGAAACATGCCGACGTAGATCGGATTGCGGCTCCAACCATGGATGCCGGTCGTGACCAAGGCGCGCACAGGCTGGTTGGAGGGCACTGGCGTCGCCGCGCGGGAGAAATCGCGAATGCCTGCGGCCGCGATCGCGAGGCCGACCAGGCTCAGGCCTGCGCCTGCGGTCCAACGGATCAAGGCGATTTCCGGCAAGACGAGCGGCAAGGGAAGCAGGCGATCCAGGGCAAGCCCCAGGAGCAAGCAGGTGAGGTAGAGGAATGGCGGCCGGTCGATGACCCGCGTCACCGCCGTATCGTCAGCCTGCTGGCCGGCAGAATCCATGGCAGCCCCTCGGAATTTGGCGACAACAAGGGTGCGCGTAGCGCCGTCCGTTGCAACCGGTTGTTAGGTTTTCGATGGTTCATGCCAGCACGGCTTGTACCGGACGTCGCAGCGACCGTGGCATCTCCGGCCCGCGACCAAAGCGCACTACGAGGTCGGGTCTGTCGCTGCCAATCCCGAGGCCGTTCGCAAATTGCGGACGTATACTCGACACCTCTACTGGCTGATTGACGAGCGCGTTGCGGATGCCCAAGGCCGCTGCCTGCAGGGCAAAACGCTCGTAACAGCGTCCCGCTTCAACCCAATGAGCTTTGTCGTTCGCTTCCGATATGAAAATCGCGAGCCCGGCAGAACTGCGAATTTGCGTCGCATACTTGTCGTTCTCGCGCTTAGTCGTAAACAACAGACTGAAGAGCAAACGTCCCAACCACCTGGGAACGGAGGGATTGCCCGACGATCGAGCGAATAGCCCGTCCCCAGATCTAACCGCCTCGTCGTCGCTGAAGCGGATCCACTCTTTCAGTTCTCTGACGAAAGCGGGATCATTCAACTGAGCTGTATTGGCTTGTACGACATACTCGAGGACTTTCTCCCTCGACCCCCTGTCGGTAAGGAGAAGTACGCGTATCCCATTTCCTGTGCCGGCTCCTTCGAGCAGCCTCAGCTCTTCGAGAGACAAAGGCTTCCCATCGAACTCTGCCCGGGTGGATTGACGCTTGGGGATTGCCTCGTATAGCGGTGACACCACCGCCTTGGTTGCCTCTAAGGCGACTCTCAGGGCGCCGCCTGCTGTGGCGTCGAAGAATGCTTCGCCTTTCAAGCCGTTGGCCAAGGCCGCCTGGAGCAGATTCTCGACGGCGCACCCAAGCGAGACGAACAGGTGATGGTCGTCTGGATCGACCGCAGGGCATCGCCGCGACAGATCGGGCAGTACTGAAATTGCGCGCTCCTCGACGCGAAACTTCCAGCACTGAGTGTTATGGCTTGATGCAGCAAGTGTCGCGTAGCGCACAAGCTCAAGCAGCAGCGACGAACGATCGGCACTGCCGCCTGCGGTATGGCGCCAAGTCCTATGGGTAGCCTCTTCGTAATTCATGTGGCTGCGGGTACCTGAGGATCATGTTTGAAAAGCGACTTGGAAACCTAACTATTGATTGAACAGCATCCGAAGAATGCTAGAAGCATCCATATGTAGATGCAATCATCTACTAGCCAGCGCCGGCCGCCGCTTCCAGACCCCGGTCTCGCCCTCGAAGGCGTGCGCGAGCTGCAGCACGCCGAAGTCGTCGCGGTAGCGGCCCACGATCTGCAGGCCGACCGGCAACCCTCCGGGGGTGAAGCCCGCCGGCACGGAGATCGCCGGGTGGCTGGCGAGCGTGATGTAGTAGCAGCTCTTCATCCAGTCGAGGTAATTGTGCAGTCGCACGCCCGCGATCTCGGTGGGGTACTCGGTCTCCACCGGGAAGGGCGGGAGCTGGTTCACCGGCCCGAGCAGGAACTCGTACTTCTCGAGGAACGCGCGCATGCGCTGGTAGACCTCGGTGCGCAGCCGCTCGGCGCGCACCACCTTGGCGCCGTCGAGCGCGAGGCCCTGCTCGATGTTCCAGATCACCGTGTCCTTCAGTTGCGCGCGGTGCGTCTCGAGCAGCGGCGCGAAGCGCAGGGCGAAGGACACCGCGCGCAGCGTTTCGAACGCCTCGGTGGCGCCAGTGAAGTCGGGACAGGCTTCTTCGACGATGCAGCCGAGGTCCTGGAAGACATTGCGCTGCTTTTCCAGGACGGCGGTAACGGCCGGCTCGACCGGCAGGCCGCCGAAATCCCTCGTCCACGCGACGCGTACTTTCTTGAAGGAGCGCTTGAGGGGCTTGTTGAACAGGCTGCCGGGCTCGGCGATCGACACCGGGGCACGCCGGTCCGGTCCGGCCATCGCCGAAAGAAGGAACGCGGCGTCGTCCACCGTGCGCGCGAGCGGCCCGATCACAGGCTGCGTGTCCCAGGCATTCGCCGCAGGGTAAGTAGGCACTCGCCCCGGCGTCGGCCGGAAGCCCACCACGTTGCAGTAGTTGCCGGGATTCCTGAGGCTCGCGGCGAGGTCCGAGCCGTCGGCGTAGGGCAGCATGCCGCAGGCCACCGCCGCGCCCGCACCGCCCGAGGAGCCGCCGGCGGTCTTGGTGAGGTCGTAGGGATTGCGCGTCGCGCCGAACACCGCGTTGAACGTATTGCTGCCGGCCCCGAACTCGGGCGTATTGGTCTTGCCGAGCGTGATCGCGCCCGCGGCCTTGAGGCGCTCCACCAGCAGCGCGTCGTTGTCGGGGACGTGGTCCTTGTAGACGAGGGACCCCATCGTCGTGCGGATGCCCTTCGTCGCTACAAGGTCCTTGTAGGCGATGGGCAGTCCGGCGAGCGGTGGCTTCTTGCCCTTCTTCCGGTCCAGGGCCTTCGCCTCCTTCAGCGCCTGCTCGGGCAGGAAGGTGACGATGGCGTTGACCTTGGGGTTCACGCGCTCCACCTGCGCGATGAAGGCGCGCATCACCTCGGTGACCGAGATCTTGCGTGCGTGGATAAGGCGGGCGAGCTGCCTCGCGGGCGTGAAGGGAATGTCCATCGCGCGAGTCTAGCGCGCGATAGACTTTCGCCGCGCTTTCCTAGAAAGGTTCGACCATGAGCTCCAAGCACGTCTCCGACACCTGGGAGCGCGGCAACCCCTACGAGCAGTACGTCGGGCGCTGGAGCCGCCGGGTCGCGCCCTTGTTTCTTTCGTGGCTGGACATTCCGGCCGGCCGCAGATGGCTCGACGTGGGCTGCGGCACCGGGGCGCTGTGCGCGGCGATCCTGGACCGCTGTTTCCCCACCTCGGTTGCCGGCGTCGAGCCCTCGGAGGGTTTCCTCAACACCGCGAAGGAAAATCTCGCCGGCCGCGCGCAGCTTCACCCGGGCAGCGCGACGGCGATCCCGCTCGGTGACGCATCGGTCGACGTGGTGGTCTCCGGGCTGGTCCTGAACTTTGTTCCGGATCAGCCCGCCGCGATTCGCGAGATGGCGCGCATGACGGGCCCGGGCGGCACCATCGCGGCCTACGTCTGGGACTACGCCGGAAAGATGGAGCTCATGCGCGTCTTCTGGGACGCGGCGGCCGCGTTCGACCCGCAGGCCGCCAGGCTCGACGAAGGCGTGCGCTTCCCGCTGTGCCGGCCGGAAGCGCTCGAGGCGCTCTTCGCTGGCGCAGGGGTGAAAGGCGTCGAGGTGACACCGATCGACATACCGACGCCGTTCGCCGATTTCGACGACTACTGGCGGCCGTTCCTCGGCGGCCAGGGGCCGGCTCCCGCCTACGCGATGTCGCTCGATGAGACCGCGCGCGCGCGCCTGCGCGACCGCATACGGGAGCGCCTGCCCACCGCTGCAGACGGGTCGATCTCGTTGACGGCCCGCGCCTGGGCGGCGCGCGCGCAGGCCTGACTACATCAGCACCACGTCGAATTGCTCCTGCGTGTAGCCCGGCTCGACCTGCAGCGAGATCGGCTTGCCGATGAAGTCCTGCAGCATGGCGACCGACCCCGACTCCTCCTCCTGCAGCAGGTCGATCACCCCTTGCGCGCCGAGCACGCGGAACTCGCGCGCGTTGAAGGCGCGCGCCTCGCGCAGGATCTCGCGCAGGATCTCGTAGCTCACGGTGCGCGCGGTCTTCACCGCGCCGCGCCCCGCGCACAGCGGGCAGGGCTCGCACAGCACGTGCGCGAGCGACTCGCGCGTTCGCTTGCGCGTCATCTCCACCAGGCCGAGCGGGGTGAACTCGTTCACCGCGATGCGCATGCGGTCGCGCGCGAGCGCGCGCTTCAACTCCTCCAGCACCGCGGCGCGGTGCTCGGGGCTGTCCATGTCGATGAAGTCCACGATGATGATGCCGCCCAGGTTCCTCAGGCGCAGCTGCCGCGCGATGGCCTGCGCCGCCTCGAGGTTGGTCTTGAACACCGTCTCGTCGAAGTTGCGGCTGCCGACGAAGCCGCCGGTGTTGACGTCGATGGTGGTCAGGGCCTCGGTCTGGTCGATGACCAGCGTGCCGCCGGATTTAAGGTCCACGCGCCGCGCGAGCGCCTTCTCGATCTCGGGCTCGAGGTTGTACAGATCGAACAGGGGCCGCTCGCCCACGTAGTGCTCGAGCCGGCCGGAGAGCTGCGGCGTGTAGGTGGCGGCGAACGCCGCCAGCTTCTGGTAGTTCTCGCGCGAATCGACCAGTACGCGCGCGGTGTGCTCGGTGACCATGTCGCGCAGCACGCGCTGCGCGAGCGACAGGTCCTGGTGCACCAGCAGCGGCGGCTGCGCGCCCAGCGCCCGGCCGCGGATGTCGGTCCACAGGTGGCGCAGGAAGTCGATGTCGGCGAGCAGCTCCTCGTCCGAGGCGCCCTCGGCGAGCGTGCGGATGATGACGCCGCCCTTCTCCTCGGCCGGCAGCAGCGCGCGCACCTTGTCGCGCAGCGCCTGGCGGCCGCTTTCGTCCTCGATCCTCTGCGAGATGCCGATATGCGGATCCTGCGGCAGATACACGAGCAGGCGCCCGGCGAGCGAGATCTGCGTCGACAGGCGCGCACCCTTGGTGCCGAGGGGGTCCTTCACGACCTGCACCAGCAGCGGCTGGCCCTCGGCGAGCACCTTTTCGATCGGGCGGGCGCTTTCCCCGTTGGGCCGGCGCTGCTCCCAGATGTCGGCGACATGCAGGAAGGCGGCGCGCTCCAGGCCGATCTCGACGAACGCCGATTGCATCCCCGGCAACACGCGCGCCACGCGGCCCATGTAGATGTTGCCAACCAGCCCGCGATTCGCGGCGCGCTCGATGAGCAGCTCCTGCACCGCGCCGGCGTGCACCACCGCCACGCGCGTCTCCTGCGGCGTGATGTTAACGAGGACTTCTTCGCTCACGCCGCCCCATCTTCTGCAGCAGCTGCGCGGTTTCGTACAGCGGCAGGCCGACGATGCCCGACTGGCTGCCGCGGATCTCGGTGACGAACAGCGCCGCGCGGCCCTGGATGGCGTAGGCGCCCGCCTTGTCGTCGGGCTCGCCCGTGGCCACGTAGTCGTTGATGTCTTCGGGCGTCAGCTCGCGGAACTGCACCTCGGACACCGACAGCGCGGTCTCCACCTGGTCTTCGAACTGCAGCGCGACGGCGGTGAGTACCTCGTGGCGCTTGCCCGAGAGCGCGGCGAGCATGGCCGCGGCCTCGGCGCGGTCGGCGGGCTTGTTGTAGATGCGGCCCTCGAGCGCCACCGTCGTGTCGGCGGCGAGCACCGGCGCGCGCGGCAGGTTGCGCTCCTGCATGCGCTTCCAGCCGGCCGCGGCCTTGGACAGCGCCATGCGCATCACGTAGTCGCGCGGGTTCTCGCCGTCGTTCGGCGCCTCGTCGACGTCGGGGGTCGTGTCCGGGCGGTTGCGGAACAACAGCAGATGGAACTTGACGCCGATGTGGCCGAGAAGCTCCCGCCGGCGCGCGCTGCGCGAGGCGAGATAGATGCTGCGATCGAGCATTTGCGCCATGGCGGACCCCGTCCGGCCGAGTGTAGCAGGGCTACTCCCGGTGATACGGGTGCCCGGTGAGCCGGGTGGCGGCGCGGTACAGCTGCTCGGCGAGCAGCACCTGCGCCAGGGCATGCGGCAGGGTCAGCGCCGACAGCCGCAGCACCAGCGCCGCGTCCTTTCTTGTCCGCTCGTCCAGTCCATCGGGTCCGCCGACGACGAAGGCCGTGCTGGCCTGCTCGCTGGCCCAACGCGCGAGCCGCGTCGCGAACTGGGCGCTGGTCAGCGTCTCGCCGCGCTCGTCGAGCGCGACCAGACGCGCGCCCTTGGGCGCGGCGGCAACGCACTGCACCGCATAGCCGCGCGGCATGCGCGCGAGGTAGTCGTCGCGCGCGGCCAGCGCCCAGCCGCGCAGCCTAGCGCCGTGCGCGACGAGGTACAGCCTTGCCATGGCGCGTGAGCTTCACGGGCTTGCCGCCCCAGATCTCCTCCAGGTTGTAGTGGCTGCGCACCGCCGGGTGCATCGTGTGCACGACGATGTCGCCCAGGTCGATCAGCACCCATTCGCCGCTCGCCTGGCCCTCGACGCCGTGCACGCGCGCGCCGAGCGCGCGCAGCTTTTCCTGCACGCTGTCGGCGAGCGCCTTGACCTGGCGGGTGGAATCGCCGCTGGCGATCACCACGCGCTCGAAGAACGGCGAGAGCTTGGCGACGTTAAAGACCACGATGTCGTGCCCCTTGACGTCCTCCAGGGCTTTGACCACCGCGCGCTGCTTCTTACGGATGTCCATACAGGTGGTGTTGCTCGATGTAGCGCTGCACGGCGGCGGGCACCAGGCCGGCGATGCTTTCGCCGCGCGCGACGCGCGCGCGGATGTCGGACGCGGAAATGTCCATCGGCGCCATGGGGACCTGTTGCACCCGGCCGTCGGGGGCCGGGCTGCCGGGGCGCGCGACTACCGCGAGGTCCGCCAGCGCGAGCACCTCGCGCCAGCGGTGCCAGGTCTCCAGCTTGGCGTACTGGTCGGCGCCGAGGATGAGCACGGGATGCCCGCCGAGGCTCCTCAGCGTGTCCACGGTGTAGCCCGAGTGCCCGCGGTCGAGCTCGCGTGAGTCGATCGCGTAACGCGGCTCGCCGGCGATGGCGAGCTCGAGCATCGCCAGCCGGTGGCGCGCCGGCGTTCGCGCCGGTGCGCGGTACTGGGGTGCGCCCGTGGGTATCCACAGCACGCGCTCGAGCCACAGGTGCTCGAGCGCCGCGCGCGCCATCGCCAGGTGCGCGTTGTGGACGGGGTCGAAGGTGCCGCCAAGAATCCCCGTGGCGCCCACTACTGCCGGATCTCTCCGTGGCCGAGCACCACGAACTTTTGCGTGGTGAGGCCCTCCAGGCCCACCGGCCCGCGCGCGTGCAGCTTGTCGGTGGAGATGCCGATCTCGGCACCCAGGCCGAACTCGAAGCCGTCGGCGAAGCGCGTCGAGGCGTTGACCAGCACCGAGCTCGAGTCCACCTCGCGCAGGAAGCGCTGCGCGCGCGCCTCGTCGCCGGTGACGATGGCGTCGGTATGCTGCGAGCCGTACTCGGCAATGTGCGCGATGGCCTCGTCGAGCCCCTTCACCACGCGGATCGACACCACGGGCGCGAGCCACTCGGTGCGGTAGTCCGCCTCGCTGGCGAGCTTGGCCTCGGCGATGTATTTCCTCGCGCCCTCGTCGGCGCGCATCTCGACCTGCTTGTCGCGGAAGATGCGCCCGATCGCCGGCAGCACCTGCGGCGCAATGCCCTCGGCCACCAGCAGCGTCTCCATGGTGTTGCAGGTGCCGTAGCGCTGCGTCTTGGCGTTGTCGGCGATCTTCACCGCCATCGCCGGGTCGGCGCGGTCGTCGACGTAGACGTGGCACACGCCGTCCAGGTGCTTGAGCATGGGAATGCGCGACTCGCGCATCAGGCGCGAAATCAACTCCTTGCCGCCGCGCGGCACGAGGATGTCCACGGTTTCGTGCATTTGAATTAGCTCGCCCACCGCGGCGCGATCGACGATCTCGACCACCTGCACCGCCGCCTCGGGCAGGCCCGCGGCCGACAGGCCCGCGCGCACGCAGGCGGCGATGGCGCGGTTGGATTGCAGCGCCTCGGAGCCCCCGCGCAGGATGCAGGCGTTGCCCGCCTTAAGGCACAAGCCCGCCGCGTCGGCGGTGACGTTGGGACGCGACTCGTAGATGATGCCGATGACCCCGAGCGGCACGCGCATGCGCGCCACCTCGATGCCGGTGGGGCGCGTCACGCGCCCGGAGACCTGCCCGACCGGGTCGGGCAGCGCCGCCACCTGCTCGAGGCCCGCTGCCATCTGCTCGACGAGCTTGTCGGTGAGCGTGAGGCGGTCGACGAACGCCGCATCGCGACCGTCCCGGCTGGCCTGCGCCACGTCGCCCCGGTTCGCCTCGATGAGCTGCGCGCGGCGCTCGCGGATCGCCGCCGCCATGGCGAGCAGCGCGCGGTCCTTGGCGGCGCGATCGGCCCGCGCCATGACGCGCGCGGCGGC
>DASTTC010000150.1:0-2110 GCA_035760345.1 Burkholderiales bacterium
TCGAGCTCCGCATAGACCTGGTCGAGCTGGGTGAGCACGCGTTCCGGCGTATATCGTGCGCGAATCGCGTTGCGTCCCGCAGCACCCATCGCCGCGCGAAGCGACGGATTCTCCAGCAGCCTGCCCATTGCCTCCTGCAGCCCGAAGATGTCGCCCGGCGCTACGAGATATCCGGTGACGCCGTCCTTCACCGCGTCCGGAATGCCGCCGACCGACGAAGCGACGACCGGCAGCCCCGCCGCCATCGCCTCAAGCACCGCCATCGGCAGCCCCTCTGCATGCGAGGGAAGGACGAGGAGCTGCGCGCGCTGGAGCCAGGCGCGCTTCTCGCCCGGACCGATCCAGCCAGGGAAGCGCACGGCGTCTTCGATGCCGAGCCGCGCCGCCTGCGTTGCCGCCGCGTCGATGCTCCCCGCTCCGGCGCAGACCAGCTCGAGGTCGGGATACGCGGCACGCAGGCCCGCGATCGCTTCGAGCAACTCGGGGATTCCCTTCGCCGCCTCGATACGCCCCATGTACAGCACGACGTTGCGCCCGCCGTGCTCCGCCCGCGCGTCCGCGAGCGGGACCGGGTTCGGGATGCACAGGAGCCTCGGGTTGGTGGTGAGCTGCCCGAGCCAGTCACGCCAGCGTTCGGAGACGGCGATGACGCATGCCGCGCGATCCAGGAACTGGCGCACCATCCACCGCCCCAGCAGACCGCACTCCGCCTCGTAGAAGCGCGCGAAGCCGCCGCTGTGCAGGTGGAACACAACCGGGCAGCGCGCCAGCATGGCGACGGCGAGAAACATCGACTTGCGCCAGAAGCTCGCGCGCAACGAGCAGTGCACGTGCACGAGCACCCGCTGGTGCGCGGCCAGCAGCACGGCGAATCGCCCCAGCGCCATGAGCGCGGTCCACAGCTTGCGCGGGGCGCTGCCGTCGCGATGTGTCACGACATAATCGACCGGCCAATGCTCGAACAGGCCGCCTGCGCGGTAGGCGCTGACCACCGTGGAGATACCGCCTTGCGTGTCGAACGCCGTCCCGAGCATGACGATGCGCCGCAGGTCCCGGCTGCGCGTCGCGCTCACGGCACCACGTCGAAGGCGTCCACCGCCACGTAGTTGTTGGTGGCGTCCGGGTGGCTGCGGCCGGTGGCCTCGATCGCCAGGGTATGCGTGCCCGGCGCGAGGCCCGAAATCGTGTAGGCGGTCGCCTGGTAGCCCTCCGCCCCAGCCGCGTAGGTGTCCACCTCGGCGACGAACACGCCGTCGATATACACGTTGGCGATGCCGGTGCGCGCCGCGCGGAAACCCACCCAGCGCACCTCCGTGCCGCTGAAGGTGAAGCTGGCGCGCGAGCCCGGGGTTCTGGACAGCGCCACCGTGCCCTCGCTCCAGGTGCGGTTGCGGTTTCCATGTACCCAGCTGCCGCTGTAGACGACGGCGGGGTCGGTTTCCTGGCTGCGCAGGCCCGGTGCGGTGACGTCGAACGCGTCGACGATGACGCGCGCGGCGCTCGCGGAGGGATGCCTCAGACCGGTGGCCTCCACCGTGATCGTGTGCATGCCGTCGGCGAGCGCGCTCGCCGTGTACACCGCGTCCTGCACGAAGTGCGTGGGCGCGTAGAGGTCCACCTCGGCGGCGAACGCGCCGTCGACGTAGACGCGCGCGATGCCCGCGTCGGGTCCGCGGTAGCCGCGCCAGGCGACCGAGGTGCCGCGGAACGACAGCGTAGCCTGCGCGCCCGATGTTTCGGCGAGCTTCGCGTCGCCCGCGCTCCAGGCGATGCCCGAGCTCTCCTGCGCCCAGGCGCCGCTGAACACGACCTCGGGATCGGTCTCCTGCAGGTGCGAGACCGCCGGCGCGGGCACGTCGAACGCATCCACCTGCACCAAGTGGTTCACCGCCTCGGGGTTCCTCAGGCCGGTGGCCTCGATGACCAGCGTGTGCGCGCCCGGCGCGAGGCCCTTGAACGTGAGGATCGGCGCGCGCGGCTCGTCGGTGCGCGCGAACAGGTCCACGTCGGCGAGCTGCACGCCGTCGAGGAACACGCGCGCGATGCCGCTGCGGCCGCTGCGGTAGCCGATCCAGGTGGCGGAGGTGCCCTCGAAATTGAACGTGGCGCG
>DASTTC010000151.1:0-2091 GCA_035760345.1 Burkholderiales bacterium
GGACTCGCCGGTCACGCAGGCCACCGTGGCGCCGGGATTCGCCATTTGCACGCCCATCGCCGCGGGCAGGCCGAAGCCCATGGTGCCCAGGCCGCCGGAATTGATCCAGCGGCGCGGCTGGTCGAACTTGTAGAACTGCGCGGCCCACATCTGGTGCTGGCCGACGTCCGAGGTGATGAAGGCGTCGCCCCCGGTCACCTCGTAGAGCTTCTCCAGCACGAACTGCGGCTTGATGACCTTCGAATTGCGGTCGTATTTCAGGCAGTCCTTGCCGCGCCAGTCGCCGATCTGCTTCCACCAGGGCCTGATGTCCTGGGGTTTCGCGTCCTTCAGCAGCTTGGAAATATCCTCGAGCACGTCGGGAATGTTCCCCACGATGGGCACGTCGACCTTCACACGCTTGGAAATCGACGACGGGTCGATGTCGATGTGGATGATCTTGCGTGGATTCTGCGCGAAGTGCGCCGGATTGCCGATCACGCGGTCGTCGAACCGGGCGCCGATCGCGAGCAGCACGTCGCAGTGCTGCATCGCCATGTTGGCTTCGTAGGTGCCGTGCATGCCGAGCATGCCGAGGAACTGCCCGTCGGTGGCCGGGTAGCCGCCCAGGCCCATCAGCGTGTTGGTGATCGGGAAACCGGTGCGCTTGACCAGGTCCTTCAGTTGCGCCGAGGAATTCGACAGCACCACGCCGCCCCCGGTGTAGAGCATCGGGCGCTGCGCTTCCAGCAGCAGCTGCACCGCCTTCTTGATCTGCCCGGCATGGCCTTTCTTTACCGGGTTGTAGGAGCGCATGCTGACCGCTTCCGGGTAATGGAACTCGCACTTGTTGACGGTGATGTCCTTGGGGATGTCCACCAGCACCGGCCCGGGGCGCCCCGTGGTGGCGATATGGAAAGCCTTCTTCATCGTCATCGCGAGGTCTTTCACGTCGCGCACCAGGAAGTTGTGCTTCACGCACGGCCGCGTGATGCCGACCGTATCGCATTCCTGGAACGCGTCCTCGCCGATGGCGTGGGTGGGCACCTGGCCGCTGATGATCACCATCGGGATCGAATCCATGTACGCCGTGGCGATGCCGGTGACCGCGTTGGTCAGGCCCGGGCCCGAGGTCACCAGGCACACGCCCACCTTGTGCGAGGAGCGCGAATAACCGTCGGCGGCGTGTGCGGCACCCTGCTCGTGGCGCACCAGCACGTGGCGCACCTTGTCCTGCTTGAACAACTCGTCGTAAATCCAAAGCACGGCACCCCCCGGGTAGCCGAACAGGAGCTCGACGCCCTCTTCCTGCAGGCAGCGCACCACGATCTCCGCGCCGCTGAGCTCCAAACCCTTGATTCGGTCCATACGCTGAAAGCCCGGGAAAACGTTGAAGATTAGTGACTTGTTGCATTGCGGTCAAGCAAACTGCCGCCGTGGCGGCCGGGTGTTTTGGTAACATCGCCCGCGAACCGCACTTCGCCCCGCCACCAAGGGAAATCCACTGGCCTCGCGCAGCGAGCTTTCGGCCTTCCTCGAGGGCGTAGAGCAGCGCGCCTTTAAACAGGCTCTGTTCGGCGTGCGCGACGAGCAGGCGGCGCTCGACGTGGTGCAAGACGCCATGCTGCGGCTCGCCGCGAAGTACGGCCATCGCCCCGCCACCGAGTTGCCGATGCTGTTTCAGCGCATCCTGCAGAACGCGATTCGGGACTGGTTCCGGCGCCAGAAGGTGCGCGCGTCCTGGACGACGCTGTTCTCCGCGCTGCTCCCCGGACGCCCTGAGGGCGACGAGGACGATCCTCTCGAATCCCTGGCGGCCGCCGGCGAATCGAATCGCGAGGTGCAGCCGTTGGCGCAGCTTGAGCGATCCCAAGTCGCTGAAATAATTGAACAAGAGCTCGCCAAGCTGCCCGCACGTCAACGCGAAGCCTTCCTCATGCGTTACTGGGAGGAATTGGACGTCGCCGACACCGCCCGTGCCATGGGCTGCTCCGAGGGCAGCGTGAAGACGCATTGCTCGAGGGCTGCGCATGCGCTCGCCGTGGCGCTGAAGGCGCGTGGCGTTACCCTCTAGGCCATGAACGAAGCGCAATTCGCCCATCGCATCCGCCA
>DASTTC010000152.1:0-9483 GCA_035760345.1 Burkholderiales bacterium
ATCGGGCGGCAACAGCGTGACCTGCCCGCGCAGCAGCGCGGCGGCCAGTCCCACGGCGAAGCCATAGCGGTCGGCGCAGGCGTTGAGCACATGGTGCGCCGCGGGCAGGCGCGCGGCGAGGCTCGAGGCGTCCGCCAGGAACTGCGCGACGCTCACAGGGTTGCCGTCGCGCCAGGCGATGGTCGAGGATGCCGTAGCGCCGGCGATGAGCGGAATCGCGGTCAGGCCCGAGCCTCGCGGCGGCTAGTGCGGCCCGGCGGGGGTACGCGGGCGCCGGTAAGCGAGCACGCTGCGCAGCACGCCGCGCAGCACCCCGCCGTGGCTGAGCTCGGGGCACACGCGAACACGCACCAGGTACTCGGCCACGAACATCGCGGCCACCAGCGGCAGCGTGAGCAGGTTGGCGAACAGCGACCACCAAGTCAGCGGCCCCAGGAAGAACAACAGCGTGGACGCCCCGGCGACGGCAGCGCTGAACAGCGACCAGGCGAGCGTCACGCGGCGCGTGTAGTCGAGCCCTGCGGGGCTGAGCGTGCCTTCCACGCGCAGGGCGAAGCGCGTGACCAGAGCGTCGCGCCCGGGACGCAGGCTCGCGCCGAACCATGCCGCGAGCGCGACGAACATCGCGAGGTGCTGCAGATAGTAGAACCAGGGGACATACGGGCCGAGCGTACCGAGCGCCGTCACGCCGGCGGCGGTAGTCAACCAGTGCGAAAACACGGCGTAGCCCAGGCCCAGCGCTATCAGCAGCGCGAGCCAGCCTGTGCGCTCGCGCATCACTTCGTGCGGTTCTGCGCGATGAAGCGGGCGAGGTTGGAAAGCGAGGCGAAGATCACCGCGTTGTCCTCGTGATCCGAGCGCAGGCGCACGCCGTAGCGGCGCGACACCACGAGCGCGAGTTCCAGGATGTCGATCGAGTCCAGGCCGAGGCCTTCACCGTACAACGGCGCCTCCGGCGCGATATCCGCCGCCTGCACATCGAGGTTGAGTTCGGTGCAGATCAGGCCCGCAAGCTCTTCCATCAGGGCTGGATCGGCCTCGGGGGCAAACGCGTCGGGGGCGGGGATGCTGGCCATGGTCGCGGCGACCAGTGTAGCGGCTCCCCGGGTCTTGTTCAATCAGGCACGGGTGCGCAGCGCGAGCACCGCATTGCTGCCGCCAAAGGCAAAGGAATTGGACAGCGCCGCGCGCGGGCGGGCGCCGCGCAGCGCCCTGCCGGCGACATGGGCGACGCCCGCGCACTCGGGATCGAGTTGCGTCGCTTCGCCGAGCGTCGGCGGTATCGCGTCATGGTGCAGCGCGAGCGCGGTGAGCGCCGCTTCCAGCGCGCCCGCGGCCCCCAGCGGGTGCCCGAGCGCCGACTTGGTCGCGCTGACCGCGACCGCAGCGGCGCGCGCGCCGAGCGCCGAGCGCAGTGCGGCGATCTCCACCGTGTCGCCGTCGCGCGTTCCCGTCGCATGCGCGTTCACGTAATCGAGCTCCGCGGGGGTGAGGCGCGCGTCCGCCAGCGCCGCGCGTATCGCACGGGCCTGGCCTGCGACGCTCGGGCGCACGAGGTTCGCGTGGTCGCAGGATTCGCCGACGCCGGCGAGTTCGGCGTAGATGCGCGCGCCGCGCGCTTGCGCGCGCGACCAGTCCTCGAGCACCAGCGCTGCGCCGCCTTCGGCCAGCACCAGGCCGGCGCGCTCGCGCTGGAATGGCTTGCACGCGAGCGGGGCGCTTTGCGCATCGCCCGGCGCGAGTATCTGCAGTGCCAGCCATGCGCGGATCACCCCGTAGGCGAGCGGCGCTTCCGATCCGCCCGCCAGCACCACGGGCGAGGTCCCCGCGCGTATGCGCCGGAAGGCATCGCCGATCGCGATGGCGGAAGAGGCGCAGGCGACGGAGTAGGTGGAACAGGCGCCCCCCAGACCGAGTGCGATGGCGAGATACCCGGCGCAGGCGTTGTTCATCGCCTGCACCACCGTGAGCGGCGCCAGCCGCTCGCGCCCGGCGATGTAGAGGTCGCGGTAGCTGCGCTCGTAGGTGAGCACGCCGCCCACGCCGGTGCCCCATGCGACGCCCCAGTCCTCGCGGTCTTCCTGCGGTGCCTCGGCGAGGCCTGCGTCGCGCCAGGCTTCGAGGCCCGCGACGACGCCAAGCTGGCTGTAGCGATCGAGCGTCGCGGCCTTCACGCGGCCGAGCGTCGCGGCGGCGTCGAACCCGTCGCACACGCCCGCCGGCACGGCGAGCGCACCCGGCGCATCGGGCGGTGCGTGCAGGCGCACGCCCGAGCGGCCTTCGAGCAGCGCCGCGAACGTGGCCGGCGCCGTGGTGCCGAGCGGGGTGACCAGGCCGATCCCGGTCACCGCCACGCGACGCGGCGTCATGCCCGGGCGGCTGCGAGACGCTCGATCAGCGCCGCCAGCTCGCCGCAGTTGCGCGGCGGCGCGGTGCGCTCGTCCAGCCGGACGCCGAATTGCTCCTCGATCTCGAACACCAGTTCGAGCAGCGACAGCGAATCCACGCCGAGGCTCTCGAGTTCGGTGGCCGCGTCCGCCGTGCGCACGTCGATGCCCAGGCGTTCCTCGACGAAGCGGAAAGCGGGCGCCGTGTCGAGCACAGGCTTACTTGCCCGCCGCCTTGCCGATCTTCAGCACCGCGTTGCGCAGGCGCGTCGCGTCCTCGACCCAGAAGTCCTTGAACTCGGGCGCATCGAGGTAGTTGATCGGCGTGCGCACCTTGGCCATGATGCCGGCGAACTGCGGGTCGGCGACCGCTGCGCGCACCGCCGCGCGCAGCTTGTGCTGGGCCTCGGCGGGCGTCGCCGCCGGGGCCACCACGCCCGCCCAGATGTAGAACTCGACGTCCTTGTAGCCCAGCTCCGTGAACGTCGGCAGCTCGGGCATCAGGTCCAGGCGCTTGGCGCCCCAGCCGGCGAGCGCGCGCATCTTGCCCGCCTGGATCTGGCCCACGGCAGCCGCAGGACCCGAGGCCAGCGCCTGGACTTCGCCCGAGAGCAAGGCGCGCACTGCCGGTCCGCCGCCCTGGTACGGGACGTGGAACAGCTGGATGCCGGCGGCGCCCGCGAACATTTCCATCGCGACATGCAGGGTGCCGAAAATTCCCGAAGACGAGTAGTTGAGCTTGCCCGGGTTGGCTTTCGCGCCCGCGACGAAGTCGGCGACCGTCTGGTACGGGCTCGCAGCGCTCACCATCAGCACGGTGGGATCCGCCGTCACCAGCGCGATCGGCACGAAATCCGAGATCTGATAGGGCGCCGCCTTGCCCTGCATCGGGTCGGAGACCGGGAAAATGGAGATCGACGACAGCGCCATCAGGATGGTGTAGCCGTCGGGGTCGGCCTTGGCGGCCGCGGTCATGCCGACCGCGCCGCCGGCGCCGGCACGGTTCAAGACCACGACGGGCTGGCCGAGCGTCTTCTCCATGGAGGCGGCGAGGGGCCGGCCGACGATGTCGGCGACGCCGCCCGGCGGGAACGGCACGATCATGGTGATCGGCTTGGTCGGATATTGCGCCTGCGCGCCGAAGGCGGCGAGCGCCGCGAGTACCGCTAGGGTGTTTCTCATGACTCGGGTCCTCCTCCTGGAATGCCTGCAACGACATTGTGAAAGCCTGCGTCCACGTACAGTACCTCGCCGGTGACGCCGGCGGCGAGTCCCGAAAGCAGGAACGCGGCGGCGTTGCCCACGTCCTCGGTGGTGACGTTGCGCCGCAGCGGCGCCTGCTCCTCGACGAACTTGAGGATCTTGCCGAAACCGGCGATGCCCGCCGCGGCGAGGGTCTTGATGGGGCCCGCGGAGATGCCGTTGACGCGGATGCCGCGCGGCCCGAGGCTCGCCGCGAGATAGCGTACGGAGGCTTCGAGGCTCGCCTTGGCCAGTCCCATGGTGTTGTAGTTGGGCACCACGCGCTCGGCCCCGAGGTAGGTCAGCGTGACGAGCGCGGCGTCGCGGCCCTGCATCAGCGGCAGCGCCGCCTTGGCGAGCGCGGGGAAGCTGTAGGCCGAAACTTCGTGCGCCACGCGGAACGCTTCGCGCGACAGGCCGTCGAGGAAGTCGCCCGCGATCGCCTCGCGCGGCGCGAAGGCGATGGCGTGCACCAGGCCGTCGATCCCGTCCCAGCGCCGGCCGAGCTGCGCGAACAGCGCCGCGATCTGCGCGTCTTCGGCGACATCGCAGGGCAGCGCGATGTCCGAGCCGAGTTCGCGCGCCATGTCCTCGACGCGGTCCTTGAAGCGCTCGTTCTGGTAGGTGAAGGCGAGCTCCGCGCCCTCGCGCCGCGCGGCCTTGGCCACGCCGTAGGCGATGGAGCGGTTGCTGAGCAGCCCGGTAATCAGCAGGCGGCGGCCGGCGAGGATCGGCATGACCGGCCGATTATACTTGCGCGATGCGCCCGATCCTGCTGCTGGCGTTGCTCGCCGCCGGCTGCGCCGACGTCTGGAACGATCCCTATCCGGCGTCGGATCGCGGCCGCAACATCCTGTACTCGGCGTTCACCGAGCGTCCCAAGCACCTCGATCCGGTGCAGTCCTATACCGAGGACGAGGCGCGCTTCACGCAGCAGGTGTACGAGCCGCCGCTGCAGTATCACTACCTTAAGCGGCCCTACGAGCTCGCGCCGCTGACGGCGCTGCAAGTGCCCAAGGCGGTGGCGGTGCAGGGCGGCAAGTACACCGTCTACACCATCCGCATCCGCCGGGGCATCCGCTACCAGCCGCATCCGGCCTTCGTGCCGGAGAACCATGCGCTTGCGCCGGAGCGCATCGCGCGGCTGGACACGCCGTACGCGCTGCCGCTGGGCACGCGCGAACTCACCGCGGACGACTACATCTACCAGATCAAGCGCCTCGCCAGCCCGCGGCTGCACTCTCCGATCCTCGGCCTGATGAGCGAGTACCTGGTGGGGCTGGGCGATTTCGCCGAGCGCCTGAGGAAGTTCGACACGCGAAAGGACGACTGGCTCGACCTGCGCAAGCACCTGCTCGAGGGCGTGGAAAAGGTCGACGACTACACCTATCGCGTGAGGTTGAAGGGGCGCTATCCGCAGTTCGTGTACTGGCTGGCGATGCCGTTCTTCGCGCCGGTGCCGTGGGAGGCGGAGCGCTTCTTTCACCAGGCCGGCATGGCGGAGAAGAATTTCACGCTCGACTGGTGGCCGGTGGGCACCGGCGCCTACATGCTCACCGAGAACAATCCCAACGCGAGGATGGTGCTCGAGCGCAATCCGAACTTCCGCGGCGAAGCCTATCCGGCCGAGGGCGAGCCGGGCGACGCAGCCGCGGGGCTGCTGGCCGACGCGGGCAACACGATGCCGTTCATCGATCGCGTGGTGTACTCGCGCGAGAAGGAGAGCATTCCGTACTGGAACAAGTTCCTGCAGGGCTACTACGATTCCTCGGCCATCCCGAGCGACACCTTCGACCAGGCGGTGCGCGTGGCGGTGGGCGGCGAAGTGGGGCTCACGCCGGAGATGCAGGCGAAGGGCATCAAGCTGCGCACCTCCCCCGACGTCACGATCCTCTATCTGGGAGTGAACTGGCTCGACGACGTCGTCGGCGGCGACGCCGCGCGCGCGCGTAAGCTGCGGCAGGCCATCGCCATCGCGGTGGACTGGGAGGAGTTCATTTCCATCTTCCTCAACGGCCGCGGCAAAGTGGCGCACGACCCGCTCGCGCCGGGCATTTTCGGCCAGCGCATCGATGAGCAGGGCATCAACCCGCAGACGCACGTGTGGCGCGACGGGCGCGCCGTGCGCCGGCCGATCGAGGACGCGCAGCGCCTGCTCGCCGAGGCGGGCTACCCGAACGGGCGCGACGCGAAGACCGGCGCGCCGCTCGTGCTGTACCTCGACACCGTGGGCCGCGGACCCGGCGACAAGCCGCGCTTCGACTGGTGGCGGCGGCAGTTCGCGAAGATCGCCGTGCAGCTCGAGATCCGCGACACCGACTGGAACCGCTTCCAGGAAAAGATCAGGAAGGGCAGCCAGCAGCTCTACATCCTGGGCTGGAACGCCGACTACCCGGACCCGGAGAACTTCATGTTCCTGCTGCACGGGCCGCAGTCGCGCGTGCGGAGCCAGGGCGAGAACACCAGCAACTGGGTCAATGCCGAGTTCGACGCGCTGTTCGAGCGCATGAAGAACATCCCGAACTCGCCCGAGCGCCAGGAGATCATCGACCGCATGGTGGCGCTGTACCGGCGCGACGCGCCGTGGGTCGGGGGTTTCCATCCCGTGTCCTACGGGCTGACCCACGCCTGGATGATGAACGGCAAGCCGAACAACATGGCACGCAACAACCTGAAGTACCTGCGCGTGGACGTGGGCAGGCGCGCCGAGCTGCGGCGCGAGTGGAACCAGCCGGTGGTGTGGCCGGCGCTGCTGATCCTCGCCGTGCTGGTCGCGAGCTCCATCCCCGCCTTTGCCAGCTACCGGCGCCGGGAGCGCATGGCGGCGCGATGATCGCCTACATCATCCGCCGGACGCTCTACGCGATTCCGATCCTCGTCGGCATCAACCTCATCACGTTCGCGTTGTTCTTCCTGGTGAACACGCCCGACGACATGGCGCGCATGCAGCTCGGGGTGAAGCGCGTCACCCCCGAGGCGATCGAGAAGTGGAAGGCCGAGCGCGGCTACGACAAGCCGCTGCTGTGGAATGCACAGGCCGCAGGCGCGCGCAAGCTCGGCGACACCATCTTTTTCGACAAGTCGGTGAGGCTGTTCGCGTTCGATTTCGGCCGCGCCGAGGACAACCGCGACATCGCCAACGAGATCCGCGCGCGCATGGGCCCGAGCCTTGCGCTCGCCGTGCCGGTGTTCCTGGTGGGCATCGCGGTGAATATCACCTTCGCCCTCGGCATGGCGTTTTTCCGCGCCAGCTACCTGGATCTCTGGGGCGTGATCCTGTGCGTGGCGATGATGTCGATCTCATCGCTCTTTTACATCATCGGCGGGCAGTACCTGATCTCCAAGCTGTGGCACCTGGTGCCGATCTCCGGCTACGTGGGCGGCGTCGACTCGATGAAGTTCCTCGTGCTGCCGGTGCTGATCGGCGTGATCGGCGGCATCGGCGCCGGCAGCCGCTGGTACCGCACGCTGTTCCTGGAGGAGATGGGCAAGGACTACGTGCGCACGGCGCGCGCCAAGGGGCTGGCGGAATCGACCGTCATGTTCCGCCACGTGCTGCAGAACGCGCTGATCCCGATCCTCACCGGCGTGGTGGTGGTGATCCCGCTGCTGTTCATGGGCAGCCTGATCACCGAATCGTTCTTCGGCATCCCGGGGCTGGGCAGCTATACCCTCGACGCCATCCAGTCGCAGGACTTCGCCGTGGTGCGCGCGATGGTGTTCATCGGCTCGGTGCTCTACATCGTCGGGCTCCTGCTCACCGACATTTCCTACACGCTGGTCGACCCGCGCGTGCGGCTGAACTGAGATGTTCTACCCGCTCCCCACCGACTACCTCGTCTGGCTGTTGGTCGCTGCGCTGGCTGCGTTCGCTTTCTACTCGTCCGGCAAATCGCATCTTGCCGCACCGTGGCGACGGGTCTTCCGCAGCCGTATCGCCGTGGCATGCGCAGTGGTGCTTGCCTGCTATCTCGCGGTAGGACTGCTGGACTCGGTGCACTACCGGCCGGCGCTGCCGCAGCAGGACCCAGCGGCGCCTGCGGTGTATGCCGTTGACGTGCGCTCGGCGCTCGACTGGGCTCTGACGCCCCTGCGCACGCGCCTGGAGAAGACCTACTCCGCGCCGCTGGCCACGCGCCTGTACCAGAAGGAGAGCGTCGAGCAGCCCGACGGCACGACGGTGCGCGAGTTTCCGCGCCTCGCGCACGGCGGCGCGCACCTCGAGGACGAGTCGAACCGGGGCGCGGACCTCGCGCAGCGCATCGTCATCGGCCTCGTGGGCGCCGGCGCCGTGTGGTGGCTCGCCGTGCTCGCCGGCCGGCGCACGCTCGCGCGGCGCTGGCCCGAGGTGCCCTGGGGCGCCGCGGCCGCCGCGCTCGGCGCGATCCTCGCCCTTGCGGGGCCGGCGGCCGCCCTCGCCGAGGGGTACCACGTGCTCGGCACCAGCCAGGTCGGCAACGACGTGCTCTACCAGGCGCTGAAGAGCATCCGCACCAGCCTGGTCATCGGCACGCTCACCACGCTCGTGCTGCTGCCCCTCGGCATCGTCGCGGGCATCGCGGCGGGCTATTTCCGCGGCTGGGTGGACGACGTCATCCAGTACGTCTACACCACGCTCAACTCGATCCCGGGCGTACTGCTGATCGCGGCCTCGGTGCTGATGGTGCAGGTATACGTCGACACCCATCCCGACCTCTTTCCCACGGCGGCGCAGCGTGCCGACTTCCGCCTGCTCGCCCTGTGCGCGATCCTCGGCGCGGTGGGCTGGACCGGCCTCGCGCGCCTGTTGCGCGGCGAGGCGCTCAAGCTCTCGGAGCTCGAGTACATCCAGGCCGCGCACGCGTTCGGCGTGTCGCATGCCAGGATCCTCGCGCGCCACCTCCTGCCGAACGTGGCGCACATCGTGATCATCTCGCTGGTGCTCGACTTCTCCGGCCTGGTGCTGGCCGAAGCGGTGCTGTCCTACGTCGGCGTGGGCGTGGACCCGTCCACCATCAGCTTCGGCACCATGATCAACGCCGCGCGCCTGGAGATGGCGCGCGAGCCGATGGTGTGGTGGTCGCTTGCCGCCGCGTTCGTCTTCATGTTCACGCTGGTGCTGGCCGCCAATCTGTTCGCCGACGCGGTGCGCGACGGCTTCGATCCGCGGGTGCGCGTATGAGCGCGGCGCTGGAACTCGAGGACCTGCGCACTGTGATCGACACGACGGAAGGGCCGCTGGTCGCCGTCGACGGCATCGATCTCGCGATCGCGAAAGGCGAATGCTTCGCGCTGGTGGGCGAATCCGGCTGCGGCAAGTCGATCACCGCGCTGTCGATCCTGCGCCTGCTGCCGGAGGCCGGGCGCATCACGGGCGGCCACGTGCGCCTGGGCGAGCTCGACCTGCTCGCACTGCCGGAAGCTGCGATGCGCGCGGTGCGCGGCCGGCGCGCGGCGATGATCTTCCAGGAGCCCGCCACCGCGCTCAATCCGGTGCTCACGGTGGGACGCCAGGTGGCCGAAGTGATCGAGCGGCACACGGACCTGCGCGGCGCGGCGGTACGCCGGCGTACGCTCGAGCTGCTCGAGGCGGTCGGCATTCCGGACGCCGAGCGGCGCATGGGCGAGTATGCGTTCCAGCTCTCCGGCGGATTGCGCCAGCGCGTGATGATCGCGGGGGCGCTGGCGGTGGACCCCGAGGTGCTGATCGCCGACGAGCCCACTACCGCGCTCGACGTGACCATCCAGGCGCAGATCCTCGAGTTGCTCTCGACGCTGCAGCGCGAGCGGGGCATGGCGCTGCTGCTCATCACGCACGACCTGGGCATCGTGGCGCAGATGGCCGACCGGGTGGCGGTGATGTACGCCGGCGAGA
>DASTTC010000153.1:0-14278 GCA_035760345.1 Burkholderiales bacterium
CACCGGCGCCATCGACCACCACGAGGGCGTGTTCGAGCGTTGCAACGAGCACGGCGCGCTGTTCCTCGATGAGATCGGCGAAGTGAGCATCCCGGTGCAGATCAAGCTGCTGCAGGTGCTGCAGGAGCGCACTTTCACTGCAGTAGGCGGGCGCGAGAAAAAGCGCTTCGGCGGACGCGTGATCGCCGCGACCAACCAGCCACTCGGTGCGTTGCGCCGCGAGGGGCGCTTTCGCAACGATTTTTTCTACCGCCTGTGCTCAGACGTGATCGAGGTGCCGACGCTGCGCCAGAGGATCGCCGAATCGGGCGAGGAGCTGGGGCAGCTCGTGCGCCCCCTCGTGACCCGCATCGCCGGCGCGCCGGCGCCCGAGCTCGTGAGCCTGGTGCTGGAGGCGCTGCAGACAAACCTGCCGCACGACTACGCCTGGCCCGGGAACGTCAGGGAACTGGAGCAGGCGGTGCGCCGGATCCTGCTCACCGGGCGCTACGCCGGCGAAGCCGCGCCGGCGGCGGGCGACGAAGAAGACCGGCTGGCCGAGAAGCTGCGCGCGGGCGAACTCGACGTCGACGAACTGCTCGGGCGCTATGGCGCCCTGCTCTACCGCCGCTCCGGCAGCTACGCGCAAGTCGCCCGGCGCATGGGCGTCGACGTGCGCACCGCGCGCAAGTACGTCGAGAGCGCGAAGCCCGGCTAGGCGCGCGCCTCCAGCTCGAGCAGCGCCCGCTTCTTCGCCAGCCCGCCGGCATAGCCGGTGAGCGAACCGTTCGAGCCCACGATACGATGGCAGGGCACGATGACGCCAATCGGGTTGCGCCCGGTCGCCGCGCCCGCCGCGCGCGCGCTGCCCGGCCGGCCGGCGCGCCGCGCGAGTTCGGCGTAGGCAATGGTCTTGCCGAACGCGACCTGCGCGATCGCCTTCCACACCTTGCGCTGGAACGGCGTGCCTTGCGGGGCGAGCTTCACGCTGAAGCGCTTGCGCCGGCCGGCGAAGTACTCGGCGAGCTCGCGCTTCGCTTTCGCGATCGGCGCGTGCGCGCCGTCGCGCGTCCAGCCCTTTTCGACGCGCGGCGCGTACTTCTGCCCGGCGAAGCTGACGCTCGCCAGTCCGTTGTCGTCGGCCACCAGCAGCATGCGGCCATGGGGGCTTTGAAAATGGTCGTAGTAGTGCATGGTCAGTCCTTTGCGAGGGAGTTCCACAGGTGCATCACCGCATAGGCGCGCCATGGCCGCCAGCCTTCGGCGGCCGCCAGCACGCGCTTCGGGTCCTTCGTGCCCAGCGCCTTCATCACGCCGAGGTCGGTGTGCGGAAACGCGTCGGGCCAGGCAAGCGCGCGCATCGCGATGTACTGCGCAGTCCATTCGCCGATGCCGGGCAGCGCGCGCAAGCGTTCCAGCGTCGCCTCGATGTCGGCATTCGGCATCAGCACGAGCTCGCCCGCCGCGACGACGCGCGCGAGCGCGAGGATCGTGCGGGCGCGCGCCCCCGGCATGCCGAGGCGCGCGATCTGGCCGTAGGGCAAATCCGCGATTCGCGCGGCGGTCGGGAAGAGCCTGTTCAAGTCCTCGAATGGCGACTCCAACGGATCACCGAAGGCCGCGGCAAAGCGACCGGCCACCGTGCGCGCCGCGGCCACCGCCACCTGCTGGCCGAGGATCGCGCGCACCGCCACTTCGAAGCCGTCGAAAGCACCGGGCACGCGCATCCCGGGATGCAGCTTCGCGAGCGTCCCGAGCGCCTGCGCCACTTCGACCGGATTGCAGGAGAGGTCCATCAGCGCTTTCACACGCGAGAGCACCGGCGGCAGCACGCGCGCGAGCGATGCGGAGACCGCCACGCGCAGCGCGGGCTTCCTGGGCGACAGGCCGACCTCGAGCCAACCGAGATGCGCCTTGCCGTCCTGCGCCACGCGCACCGTGCGCCGGTAGCGGCCGCCTTCGAGCGATTCGACGCCGGCGACGGCGCGCGCGCCGAGGAAAGCGCTCACCGCCGGCCAGTCGTAAGGCGGGCGGAAGCTCAATTCGAAGCTCAGGGCGTCGGCCGCCGTCGCGGCCGAGCCTCGCATGTGCTTGCGCAACTGGCCCGGCTGCAGGCGGTAGCGCTGCTTGAACAGCGCGTTGAAGCGCCGCAGGCTGCCGAAGCCGCTGGCAAACGCGATCTCGGTTGCCGGCAGCGTCGTGTCGGTGAGCAGTCGCTTGGCCAGCAGCAGCCGCTGCGTCTGCGCGAACTCGATCGGCGACACACCGAACTCCGCACCGAACGCGCGCCGCAGGTGCCGGTCGGTGATGCCCAGGCGCGCGGCGACGGCCTCCAGCCCGTCGGCGTCCAGCGCGCGGTCCTCAATCAGGCTTGCCGCGGCCTGCGCCACGCGCGAAGCCGCGTCCACGCTCGCGTTGCCCGGCGCGAGCTCCGGCCGGCAGCGCAGGCAGGGCCGGTAGCCGCCCGACTCGGCGGCCGCGGCGCTCGGATAGAAGCGGCAGTTCTCGCGCCGCGGCGGCTTCACCGTGCACACCGGGCGGCAGTAGATGCGCGTCGAGGACACCGCGACGAAGAAACGTCCGTCGAAGCGCGCGTCGCGCGCCTTGAGCGCCCGGTAGCAGGTGTTCGGATCCAGTGTCATGGTGGGCATTGTGGGGGCAAAGGCCAAAGCCCGCTCGCCGTTTTCGGACATTACGACCACGGCGTCCGAAAACGGCGAGCCCGGAGAAAGGCAACCCCCTTAGAATGCCCTCATGGCCGCGGCCGACTACGCCCGCCTGGTGGCGCTCGCCGCGATCTGGGGCGCGGCGTTCATCTTCATGCGCGTGGCCGCGCCGGTGCTCGGGCCGGTGTGGACGCCGGAGTTGCGCGTGCTGATCGGCGGGCTCGCGTTGCTCGCCTGGGCGAGGCTCATCGGGCTCGACCCCGGGCTGCTGCGCCATTGGCGCTGTTACCTGCTCATCGGCACGGTGAACATCGCCATCCCGTTCGTGCTGTATTCGTTCGCGGCGATGCATGCGCCGGCGTCGTTGCTGTCGATCACCAATGCCACTTCGCCGATCTTCGGCCTCGCCTGGGCGGCGCTGCTGGGCGACGAGCGCATCACGTTGAACAAGGCGGCCGGGCTCGGCCTGGGCATCGCGGGCGTGGCGCTCATCGCCCAGCCCGCCGGCGCCGGGACGGGACCGCTGTTCGGCTGGGCGATCGCGGCGGCGCTCGGCGCGTGTTGCGCGTACGGCCTGGCCGGACCGCTCATCAAGCGCCACGCCGGCGACGCCTCGCCGCGCGGCATGGCGGTCGGCAACCAGCTCGCCGCCGCGGTGGTGCTGATCCCGCTGCTGCCGTTCGCGCCGCCGCTCGCGGTGCCCTCGGCGCTGGTGATCGCGAACGTGCTCGCGCTCGCGCTGCTTGCGAGCGGCGTCGCCTTCGTCCTCTACTTCCGCCTCATCGCCAACGTCGGCGCGACGCGCGCGCTTACCGTCACGTACCTCATCCCGCTCTTCGGCATCTTCTGGGGCTGGCTGTTCCTCGGCGAAGCGCTCCCCGCGGCCGCGCTGGCGGGCGGTGTTTTGATTCTGGGCGGGACGCTGTTGGTAACGCGCGGCTAGAATTGGGGACAGTCCCTATTATTTCGCAGAGCGAAAAAATAGGGACTGTCCCCAATTAAATGTACCCACTCCTTTTTCAGCCGCTGGATCTCGGTTTCGTGACGCTGCCGAACCGCATTCTGATGGGTTCGATGCATACGGGGCTGGAGGTGAGGCCGGACGGGATGGCGCGGCTGGCGGCGTTTTACGCCGAGCGCGCCAGGGGCGGCGCGGCGCTGATCGTCACGGGAGGCTTTTCGCCCAACGACGCGGGCGAGCTGAGCCCGCACCGCGCGCAGATGAGCACCAGGGGCGACGCCGAGCGCCACAAGCCGATCACGCGCGCGGTGCACGATGCAGGCGGGCGCATCGCGCTGCAGGTGCTGCACTCGGGCCGCTACGGCTTTCATAAGAACATCGTCGCGCCCTCGGCGGTGAAGGCGGGCATCAACCCCAACGCGCCGCAGGAACTCTCCGCCGATGAGATCGAGCGGACGATCGCCGCGTTCGCCGCCAGCGCGGCCCTCGCGCGCGAGGCGGGCTACGACGGCATCGAGGTGATGGGCTCGGAGGGGTACCTCCTTTCGCAGTTCCTCGCTTCGCGCGTCAACCAGCGCGCGGACGATTGGGGCGGCAGCCTCGAGAACCGCATGCGCTTCCCGGTCGAAGTGGTGCGCGCCTGTCGCGCCGCCGCGGGCGACGATTTCATCCTCGTGTACCGCATCTCGGCGCTGGAGCTGGTCGAGGGGGGGCTGTCGGCCGAGGACATCGCGCAGGTGGCCAAGGCGATCGAGCAGGCCGGCGCGACGCTGCTCAATACCGGCATCGGCTGGCACGAGGCGCGCATCCCCACCATCGCGCAGGCCGTGCCGCGGGGCGGCTTCGCCTGGGCGACGCGCAATCTCAAGCAGGCGGTGAAGATCCCCGTCGTCGCCTCCAACCGCATCAACGCGCCGGAAATCGCCGAGGAGATCCTCGCGCGCGGCGACGCGGACATGGTGTCGCTCGCGCGCGCTTTCCTCGCCGACGAGGCCTTCGCCGCCAAGGCGAAGGCCGGCGATCGCGCCGGCATCAACATCTGCATCGCCTGCAACCAGGCCTGCCTCGACCATTACTTCATCGGCCAGCCGGCGAGCTGCGTGGTCAATCCGCGCGCCGGCCGCGAGACGCAGCTGGTGTTCGCCCCGGTGAAGCAGAAAAAGCGCGTCGCGGTGCTGGGCGGCGGTCCCGCGGGCCTGTCGTGTGCGGCGGTGGCGGCGGAGCGCGGTCACGCGGTGACGCTGTTCGAGAAATCGGGCGAGCTCGGCGGCCAGTTCAACCTCGCCAAGAAGATTCCCGGCAAGCAGGAGTTCGCCGAGTCGGTCGCCTATTACGCCGAGCGCCTGCGCCGCGCGGGCGCCGAGGTGCTGCTCAACTACGCGCCAGACGCGGCGGAGCTCGGCCAGTTCGACGAGGTGGTGCTCGCCACCGGCATCGATCCGAGGAAGCCCGACATTCCCGGCATCGAGCACAGGAGCGTCGTCGGCTACGTGGATCTCCTGTCCGGGCGCGCGCAGCCCGGGAAGAATGTGGCGATCATCGGCGCGGGCGGCATCGGCTTCGACGTCGCGCTGTACCTGCTGGAGCGGAACGCGCGCGCCACGCTCGACGCGGACGCGTTCGCCGCACACTGGGGCATCGTGCGCGACCGCGCCGCGCCGGGCGGCCTGGATGCGAGAGGCTTCCCGCCCGCGCACCCGGCGCACCGTATCACGATGCTCAAGCGTTCCGCCGGCCCTTTCGGCGCGACGCTCGGACGCACCACCGGCTGGGTGCACCGCGCCGAGCTCGCGCGCAACGGCGTCGCGATGCTGAAAGGCGTCGAGTACCGGCGCATCGACGACGCGGGCCTGCACATCGCAGTCGACGGCAAGGAAAGCGTGATCCCCGCCGACACCGTGGTGATCTGCGCCGGGCAGGTGCCATTGCGCCCCTACGCGGCCAGGCACCTCATCGGCGGCGCCAAGGAAGCGGGCGAGCTCGACGCCAAGCGCGCCATGCTCGAGGGCGCGGAGCTGGCCGCCGCGCTGTAATCGTGAACGCCGCCACGCTCGCCGGCTGCGCGGCGATCCTGCTGTGGTCGACGCTCGCGCTGCTGGCCGCGGGCGCGACGCGCATCCCGCCGCTGCAACTGGTGGTGCTCACCTTCGGCCTCGCGAGCCTGCTCGGCCTCGCTTACGCCGCCGTGCGGCGCGTGAACGTGTTGCGCGAGGCGCGGCGCCATCCCGGCGCGCTGCTCCTGACGAGCGCCGCGCTCGGCGGCTATCACGTCCTGTACTTCGTCGCGGTGTCGCACGCGCCGGTGGTGGACGCGAGCCTGGTGGCCTACCTGTGGCCGTTGCTCATCGTGGTGTTCGCTGCGGTGTCGGGCGGTGCGCGCGTCACGCGCCTGCACTTCGCCGGCGCCGCGCTCGGCCTCGCGGGTGCGTGGCTGGTGATCGCGTCGCGCGGCGCGCTCGCCTTGTCGCCGCGCTACCTGCTGGGCTACGGCGCGGCACTGGGCTGCGCGCTCATCTGGTCGTCCTACTCGGTCGCCAACCGCCGCCACGCGGGCGCGCCGACCGAGCTGGTGGCGCTGGCCTGCGTCGCGGTGACGGTGTTCGCGGTGCCCGCGCACCTGTGGCTCGAGACCACGGTGCTGCCCTCGAGTCGCGAGTGGCCGATGATCCTGCTGCTGGGCGCCGGGCCGGTGGGGGCGGCATTCTTCCTGTGGGACCGGGGCACCAAGCGCGGACGCCTCGCGCTGCTGGGCGCCCTGTCCTACGCCGCGCCGGTGCTCTCGACGGCGTTCCTCGTCGCCGCGGGCGACGCCGCGCCGACGTGGCACATCGCCGCCGGCTGCGTGCTGGTGGCCGGCGGGGCAGCGCTCGCGGCACTGAGCGAGCGCCGCGTGGGCTAACATCGTCGGCATGGACAAGCCTCCCGTCGCGGTGATCGCCGGCGTCGGCGAGGGCCTGGGCTACGCCCTCGCCCGCCGCTTCGCGCAGGGCGGCTACCACGTCGCGCTCGCAGCGAGGAGCGCCGATCGCATCGCGCGGCTGGCGCTCGAGATCGGCAAGGCGGGCGGCAAGGCCTTTGCCGCGCCCACCGACCTGCGCGAAGAGCAAGAAGTCATGGCGTTGTTCGACGCGCTCGAATCCGAGCACGGGCCGGTGGAAGTGGCGGTGTTCAATGCGGGCGCGAATTTTCGCGCCTCGATCCTCGATACGCCCGCCGACATGTTCGAGAAGGTCTGGCGCCTGGGCTGCTACGCGGGGTTTCTCTTCGGGCGCGAGGCGGCGCGGCGCATGGCCCCGCGCGGCAACGGCACGATTCTCCTGACCGGCGCCACCGCCTCGATCCGCGGCGGCGCACACTTCGCGGCGTTCGCCGCGGCGAAGAACGGCCTGCGCGCGGTGGCGCAGTCGATGGCACGCGAGCTCGGGTCGAAGGGCCTGCACGTCGCGCACGTGGTGATCGACGGCATGATCGACAGCGCCACCACGAAAAGCCGCTTCCCCGAGCGCGTGCAGGACCTCGGGCCCGACGCCCTGCTCGACACCGCCGCGATCGCGGAGCTCTACTGGCAACTGCACGCGCAGCCGCGCTCGGCGTGGACGTTCGAAGCGGACCTGCGGCCCTGGTCGGAGAAGTTCTAGCGTGCAGTCGGCCGACGCGCGGCGCCTCTTTGAACGCATCGCCGCCAACATCGAGTCGGTGATGCGCGGCCAGCATGCGCAGGTGCGAAAGCTGCTCGCCGCGTTCGCCGCCGGCGGCCACGTGCTGGTGGACGATTTTCCCGGCACCGGCAAGACCACGCTCGCCAAGTCGCTCGCCGCCTCGATCGGCGCGAAGTTCACGCGCGTGCAGTTCACGCCGGATCTGCTGCCTTCGGACATCCTCGGAGTGTCGGTGTTCAACCAGCGCGACCAGAGCTTCGAGTTCCGCGAGGGGCCGGTGTTCACCTCGATCCTGCTGGCCGACGAGGTGAACCGCGCGAGCCCCCGCACGCAATCGGCGCTGCTCGAAGTGATGGCCGAGGCACAGGTGTCGGTGGAAGGCCGTACGCACCCGATGGACCCGCTGTACTTCGTGATGGCGACGCAAAACCCGGTGGAGTTCCGCGGCACCTACCCGCTGCCCGAGGCGCAGATGGACCGCTTCGCCCTGTGCCTTGCGCTGGGCTACGTGGACGCCGACACGGAAGTCGCGGTGCTCACGGCGCAGGACCTGCGCCATCCGCTGGAGCGCCTGCGGCCGGTGGCCACTCGCGACGAAGTACTGGCGCTGAAGGAAGCGGTGCGCCGGGTGCGCGTCGCGGACGAGCTCAAGCACTACGTGGTGGAGCTCGTGCGGCGCACGCGCGCCGCGCCGCAGGTGATGCTGGGCTGCGGCCCGCGCGCCTCGATCGCGCTCGCGCATACCGCCAAGGCGCTCGCGCTTTTCGACGGCGAGGACTTCGTGCGCCCCGAGCACGTGCAGGAGCTCGCCGTGGCGACGCTCGCCCACCGCATGGTGCTCGATCCGCAGGCGCGCTTCGGCGGCATCACGGCCGCGTCCCTCGTCGCCGACCTGCTGCGCGAGGTGAAAGTCCCGGCTTGATGCGCATCGTATACCTGCTGCTGCGCGCCGTCAGCAGTCTGGATCGATGGCTGCGGGATCGCCTCACCCCTGCGGGATGGCTTGCGCTGGCTGCAGCGGCAGCGGCGGGCGCCGCGGGCCTGGATACCACGAAGCACCTGAGCTACCAGGCGGCGACGCTCCTCGGCGCGCTGCTCGCGCTCGCGTACGGCGCGAGCCTCTCGTTCCGCGCGCGCGTCGCAGTGAGCCGCGAGTTGCCGCGCTACGCCACCGCCGGCGAGCCGATCAGCTACGCCGTGACCGTCTCCAACCTCGGCCGGCGGCCCCTCGAGGGCGTGCACCTGCGCGAGTTGCCCGCCGATGCGCGCCCGACGTACGCCGCGTGGCGCCGCGCGCGCGAGCCGGGCGAGGAGCGGCGCAACTGGTTCGATCGCAACATGGGCTACTTCCGCTGGCGCTGGCTGATCGAGCGGCACTCGCCCGAACCGCCGGCGGACACGGCGCTGCCGGCGCTCGCGCCGGGCGCGCGCCGCACGCTGCGGCTCTCGCTCACGCCGCGCCGGCGGGGACGCATCGCGCTCGCCGGTCTCGCGCTCGAACGCACCGATCCGCTGGGCCTGGTGCGCGGCCTCGCGCGCGTGCCGCTCGAGGGGCGCTGCGTCGCGCTGCCGCGGCGCTACCGCCTGCCCCGGCTTGCGTTGCCCGGGCGGCGCCGGCACCAGCCCGGCGGCGTCACGCTGTCGGCCTCGGTGGGCGATTCCGAGGAGTTCCTCTCGCTGCGCGAGTACCGCCCGGGCGACCCGCTGCAGCACATCCACTGGAAGAGCTTCGCGCGGGTCGGACGGCCGATCGTGAAGGAGTTCCAGGACGAATTTTTCGAGCGCCACGCGCTGGTGCTCGATACCGGCGCGCGCCGCGGCGAGGACGCGGCGTTCGAGGACGCCGTGGCGGTGGCGGCATCCTTCGTCGCCACCCTGGATACGCAGGAATGCCTGCTCGATCTCCTGTTCGTGGGTGGCGAAGTGCGCCACTACGTCGCCGGGCGCGGGCGGCTGCACGCCGATCCGATGCTCGAAGTGCTCGCCGGCGTGGGCGCGAGCGCGCCGCAGGCGTTTCCCGCGCTGGCGCGCGCCGTGCTCGAATCGCGCGCACAGCTCGCCAGTTGCATCCTGGTGCTGGTGGGCTGGGACGAGCCGCGGCGCCAGCTGGCGCGTGTCCTGGCGGCGGCCGGCATCGAGGTGCGCGCGATCCTGGTGTGCGCGAACGAAGACGCGCCGCGCGATGCGCCGCCCTGGCTCGCCGTGGTGCATCCCGGCGCCATCGAAGCCGGGCTGGCGGACCTCGAGCGCAAGGTGCTGCGATGAGCCTGCCGCCACTGCTCGCGGGCGCGGCGTTGCTGTTCTGGGGCTGGGAGAGCGGCAACCTGCCGGTCGCGGCGCCGATCGCGCTCGTCCTGGAAGCGCCGCGCTGGCTGCGGCTGCGCTTCACGCTGGAGGCCTCGGACTACGCGCGCGTGTCCGACCTGTGCACGGTGTTCTTCGTCGGCCTGGCGATCGTGCTGGCGGCGGACCGCGGCGTCGCGCACGGCATCATCGGCGCCTTTCGCTGGCTGCCGGCGGTGCTCGCGCCGATCCTGCTGGTGCAGCGCCTGGGTGCGGACGATCGCATTCCGCTCAGCGCGCTGTTCCGCTACGTGCGCAAGCAAAAGGAGCGCGACCCGGCGTTCAAGGTGCCGCAGGTAGACACCGGGGGCGTGTACATCGTGTTGTGCGTGGTCGCGGCCGGCGTGGGCAATGCCGGCGCGCAGGCCTACTACGCGGGCGCGGTCCTGCTCGCCGCGTGGGCGCTGTATGCGACGCGCCCGCGACCCGCGCGGCGCGCGGCCTGGGCGCTGCTGTTCACCGCAGGCGTCGTCTTGGGATACGCAGGCCACATCGGCATGTCCCAACTGCAGTCGTGGATCGGCGGGTGGATCGCGGAGTGGCACCTGCAGCGCGCCGAATCGGACCTGTCGCGCAGCATGACCGACATAGGCGAACTCGGGCGGCTGAAGCTGCGAGACACCATCATGGCGCGCATCTACGGTGCGCCGCAGGACGTGAAGCGCACCCGGCTCCTGCACCGCGCCAGCTACAACGCCTACATCGGCACCACGTGGGTCGGGCGTCGCGCCTGGGCCGCGGAGCAGGTCGCGGCGGGGGAAGGCGGCACCACGTGGGTGCTTTCGCCGGGAGCGATGCAGGCGACGATCGGGATCGCGGCGCGCGTGGAGCGGCAGCGCACCGCGCTGTCGCTTCCCGCGGGCACCACGCGGCTCACGGGGCTCGCCGCCACCGACGTGACGCGCAACGGCCTGGGCCTGGTCTACGCGGAGGTGGACGGCGACTGGATGCAGTTCAAGGCCGAGTTCGGCGAGTCGATCGGGCATTACGCCGCGCCGCTTCCCGAAGACAGCGTGCTGCCCGCTGCCGAACAGGCAAGCTTCGCGCGCGTCGCCGGCGAGCTCGGACTGCACGGCCTCGCGCCGGCGCAGGCGGTGGATCGCGTGATGCGCCACCTTGCCGGCTACACGTACTCGTTGTGGCGCGATGCGCCGCCGCCGGCGGGCGTGACGCCGCTGGCCGATTTCCTGACACGCACCCGCAGCGGGCATTGCGAGTACTTCGCGGCCGCCGCTGCGCTGCTGTTGCGCGCCGCGGGCGTGCCCACGCGCTACGCCACCGGCTACGCGGTGATGGAGTACAGCGCGCTCGAGCAGGCGTGGGTGGTGCGGGCGCGCCACGCGCACGCGTGGACGCGCGCGTGGGTGGAGGGGCGCTGGATCGACCTCGACCCGACGCCGCCCGACTGGCTCGGCGAAGAATCGAGCCGCCTCGCGCCGCTGTGGGAAGACGTGGCCGACCTGTTTCGCTGGGCGGCCTACCGCTGGAGCCAGCGCGAGGAGTTCGAGGCGAGCGACGCGTGGTGGGGCGTGCTGGCCGTTCTGGTGGCGATACTCGGCTGGCGATTGTTCCGCGGCAAGCGCATCACACGCGGGGACTCAGGCGCGAGCGAGGTCTTGCGGGAGTATCCCGGCAAGGATTCGGAGTTCTACGCGCTGGTCAGGGACCTGCCGCCGCGCGAGACGTCAGAGGCGCTCTGCGCGTGGCTGGCGCGCGTCGCACCCGGAAGGTTCGACGAGGCGCTGCGGCTGCACCAGCGCTACCGGTTCGACCCGGCGGGCATCAGCCGCGACGAACGCGAGCGGCTGCGGGAACTGTGCCTTTCGCGATGATCGCGCGCGTTACTTGCGCTCGGCGTGCAGCGCGGCAAGCTGCGCGTGCAACTGCGCAACGCTTTGTTCCAGTGCTTCCACCCTGGCGCTCAGCACGGCGAGGTCGCCGTCTTCAGGGCTGCGCGACACTGCCGCGCTCGGGACTGCGTGCGTCTGCGCAGGCGGCGCGCCGCACAGCAGGTGGGCCCAGCGGTTCTCGCGCGAGCCCGGCTGCCGCGGCAGTTCCATCACCAGGGCGCCCGCAGGCCGTTGCGCAAGCTCGTGCAGGAAACCCTCCACCGCGGAAATGTCCGCAAACCTGTGCAGCCGGTCGCAGTTGATGCGCAGTTCTCCCGCGGTTTGCGGCCCGCGCAGCATCAGCACGGCCAGCAGCGCCGCCGAGGGCGCCGGTATCTGCAGCACGCGCTCGAGGTTGTGTTCGTAGCGCAGCACCCGCCCGCCGCTCGATTCGATGGCGAGCGACAGGGCCCTGAGGCTGTCGAGCGCCTGCTGCGCCTGTGCGTCGCTCACTTCCATGACCGGCTCGCGGCTGCTCTTTTGATTGCAGCCGGCCACCAGCGCGTTGAGCGTAAGCGGATAGGTATCGGGAACCGTGCGCTGCTTTTCGGCCAATACGCCCAGGACGCGGGCTTCGACGGCGGACAGGGACGGTGCGTTCATGGCCACAAAAAAGGCGGCCCCGCAGGACCGCCTCGCTTGCCGCAATCGCGGGTCAGGCGGCTTTCAGGTTGCTGGCCGCCAGCTTGCCGCGCTCGGTGACCACGTCGAAGCTGACGCGCTGGCCTTCGGCCAGCGTGCCCATGCCCGACTGCTCCACCGCGCTGATATGCACGAACACGTCTTTTTCCCCACCTTCGGGCTGGATGAAGCCGAAACCCTTGGTGGCATTGAAGAATTTCACTGTTCCAATCGTCATCTTGAACTCCAATCTGCAAACGCCGCGCGAATCGGGCACGGCAACGAACAACCTGGTCGCCGTGGGGAGTATTTGCATTAGGCGCCCGGGAACCGGGCGTAGATGACATACAGGCCAGAACGAACGAAGATCGCGCGCGAATACTGCGCTAAATCGACACCAAAAGCAAACTGGAGGTGCGGGAACTGTGCCGCTCGCAAAATGCCTTAGCAACATGAGGTTCGTCGTGCTGATGGCGCTCGCCCTGCCCGCCTTCACGCAGGAGCAGGACATTCAGCGCGCGCTGATCGAGCGCGACCAGCGCACGCAAGAGTTTGCGGCACGCCTGCGCGGCGCGTCCCTGATCGAGTTGCAGCGGTTGGAGGATCTCTCGGCGCGCCAGCTGCGGGACGTGAAGCAGTACCTGCCGGCGGAACTGCGGCCCTACGAAAGGCAGCAGGCGGCGAACGAGTTCGTCCTGCACCTGCCCCCGCCCGTGGTGCGGGCGGCGCAGCCCGACAAGCTCCGCCCCCTGCCTTCCAGGATGCCGTGCGCGGTGGACGTGGTGGGCGTGGTGCCGGCTGACGGAATCGAACCGCCGACCAACGGTTTACAAAACCGCTGCTCTACCAACTGAGCTAAGCCGGCCCGCGGGGGATTCTAGCCCCGCAGATGAGAAAAACAGGGACGGTCCCTATTTGACGATGCGGTAGACGCGGCCGCGCTTCTTGCCGCGTTGCGGCGAGCCCTTGTTCAGCTTGGAGCCGAAGTTGTGGCTGTTATCGCCCATTTCCTTGGCCGCATCGCGCATGCGCTGCTCGGCCAGAGTCTCGTTGGCGCGCGCGGCGCCGTACTTGCGTTTCATGTTTGCTCCTGGTTTTCCTGCAAATCCTACTTGACCCGGCGCAGCGTGGGCTTGCCCCCGCCGGGCTTGGTGGGCGGCTCGTTCGAGGCCGCGGGCGCGGGCAGCGCCGCGGGCGCCTGCCGCGGCGCGTCCGTCTCGGCCCGCGCCACCGACTGCGTGGCGGGCCGGGCGGTATCCACATCGAAGGTCATGCCGTGGCCGGTCTCGCGTGCGTACACCGCGTGGACGTTGGCCACCGGCACCGAGATCTGGCGCGCCACGCCCGCGAAGCGCGCCGAGAATTCGATCAGCTCGTTGCCGATCTGCAGCTTGTGCACCGCCGAGGGCGACACGTTCAGCGTGATCTCGTTGTTCTTCACGTATTCCGAAGGCACCTGGGTGCGGGAATCCACCTTCACCCCGAGGTGCGGCGTGTAGCCGTTGTCCACGCACCACTCGTAGAGCGCGCGCAGCAGGTACGGCTTGGTGGCGATCTCGTTCACGCGCTCATTTACGCATGACTTTTTCCGACGGCGTCAGGGCCTCGATGAAGGCCGGGCGGGAGAAGATGCGCTCGGCGTACTTCATCAGCGGCGCCGCGGGCTTGCCGAGCTTGATGCCGTACTGGTCCAGGCGCCACAACAGCGGCGCCACGGCCACGTCCAGCATGGTGAAGTCATCGCCCAGCATGTGCTTGGTGCGCGTGAACACGGGCGAAAGCTCGATCAGCCGCTCGGTGATCTGCTGGCGCGCCTTGTCCACCTGCTTCTCGCGCCCGGACTCGAGCGCTTCGACCTGGCTGAACAGCTCCGCCTCCATGTTGTAGAGCATCAGGCGCGCCCGCGCGCGCATCACCGGATCCGCCGGCATCAGCTGCGGATGCGGGAAACGCTCGTCGATGTACTCGTTGATGATGTTCGATTCGTACAGGATCAAGTCGCGCTCCACCAGCACCGGGAGGCGGTTGTACGGGTTCATCACCGCCAGGTCCTCGGGCTTGTTGAACATGTCCACGTCGATGACCTGGAAGTCCATGCCCTTCTCGTACAGCACGAAGCGGCAGCGGTGGCTGAAGGGGCACGTGGTGCCGGAATACAGT
>DASTTC010000154.1:0-5169 GCA_035760345.1 Burkholderiales bacterium
GAAGACGCGATTCGAAGTGCTCGGCAAGCCGCGCCGCCGCGTGGACGGGCGCGCCAAGGTCACCGGCCTCACCAAGTTTGCCGACGACATCGTGTTGCCGCGCATGCTGCACATGAAAATGCTGCGCTCGCCGCACCCGCACGCGTTCATCGAGTCCATCGACGCCGCGCAAGCGGCGGCGCATCCCGGAGTGCACCTGGTGTTGACCGGCAACGACTTCCCGATCACTTTCGGCATCCTGCCGGTGTCGCAGGACGAATATCCGCTCGCCAACGAGCGCGTGCGCTACGTCGGCGACCCGGTGGCCGCGGTGGTGGCGAAAGACGAGCAGACGGCCTGGGAAGCCTGCGAGATGATCCAGGTGAAGTACCGGCCGCTGGCGACCATTTCCAGTCCGGAAGAGGCGCTGGCGACCCCCGAGCCGCGCATCCACGAGCACGGCGAGCAGGGCAACATCCACCGCCTGCAGGCCTTCGAGTTCGGCGACGTGAACGCGGCGCTGGCGAAATCGGACCACGTATTCGAGGACCTGTTCTTCTACGAAGGCAATACGCACCTGCCGATCGAGCAGCACGCGGCAGTGGCCGCGCCCGACGGCGAGGGCAAGCTCACGCTCTGGTCCTCGACCCAGGTGCCGCACTACATTCATCGGGCGCTCTCAAGGGCGTTGCGCATGAACGCGGCGCACATCCGCGTCGTCGCCTGCCCGAACGGCGGGGGCTTCGGCGGCAAATGCGACCTGCACAACCACGAGATCGTGGTGTCGCGCGCCGCGCTGAAACTGGGCCGCCCGGTGAAGATCTGCCTCAACCGCGAAGAAGTGTTCTACATGCACCGCGGGCGCCACCCGGTGCTGATGAGGATGCGCACCGGCGTGACCAAGGGCGGGAAGTTGACGGGCATGCACGTGCAGACGCTGCTCGACGGCGGGGGCTATGGTGGCTACGGCGCGGCCAGCACCTTTTACACCGGCGTGCTGCAGACGGTGACCTACGAACTGCCGCGCTACAAGTTCGACGCCTGCCGCACCTTCACCAACAAGCCGCCCTGCGGCCCCAAGCGCGGCCACGGCACGCCGCAGCCGCGCTTCGGCCAGGAAGTGCAGCTCGACAAGATCGCCGAGAAGCTCAAGCTCGATCCGGCCGATTTCCGGCTGGGCATGGTGGCGAAACCGAATTCATTGACGGCCAACTGGCTCAGGATCGGCTCCATCGGCCTCGAGGAATGCATCCGGCGCGTGGTGGCGGCCTCGGACTGGAAGAACCGTTTTCGCAAGCTGCCCGCGGGCAAGGGTCTCGGCATCGCCTGCGGCGCCTACCTCTGCGGCGCGGGCCTGCCGATCTACTGGAACAAGATGCCGCAGTCGGGCGTGCAGCTGCTGCTCGATCGCAGCGGCCAGGTGACCGCGTTCTGCGGTGCGACCGAAATCGGGCAGGGGTCCGATGACGTGCTGGCGGCGATCATCGCCGAGGTGCTCGGCATCGATCCCTACGACGTGCGCCTCGTGACCGGCGACACCGGGATCACGCCCGTCGACCTCGGCTCGTATTCCAGCCGCGTTACGGTGATGATGGGCAACGCCGCGATCCAGGCGGCGGAGAAGGTCCGCGAGATGCTGGCGGACGCCGCCGCCGAGCAGCTGTTGGCGATCCCGGACCGGCTGGTGTTCTCGCAGGGGCGCGTGTTCCTCGCCGAGGATCCCGCCAAGGGAATGACGTTCGCCGAGGCGGTGGTTTACGCCGAGACCAAGTACGGCACCCTGGGCGCGGTGGGCTCGTACGTGCCGCCGCGTGCCCCGGGGCGGTACAAGGGCGCGGGCGTCGGACCTTCGCCCGCCTATTCGTACACGGCCTGCGTGGTCGAAGTCGACGTCGACCAGGCCACCGGCTGGGTCAGCGTGCCGAAAGTCTGGATCGCGCACGACATCGGCAGGACCATCAACCCGGTGCTGGCGCGCGGGCAGGTCGAAGGCAGCGTCTACATGGCGCTCGGCGAGGCGCTGATGGAGGAGCAGGTGTTCCGGCGGCTCCCGCCCAAGATGTCGGGCGCGCTGGTGCACAAATTCCCCTCGCTCCTCGAGTACAAGAGCCTGACGTCCCTGGACATGCCCGACGTGCACACGGAGCTGGTAGAAGACCCGGACCCGAACTGCCCCTTTGGCGCGAAGGAAGTGGGGCAGGGGCCGCTCTTGCCGGTGATGCCGGCGGTGGCGAACGCGATCTACGACGCGGTGGGCGTGAGGATCGACGAGCTGCCGATTACGCCGGACAAGGTGCTGAAGGCGCTGGAGCTCAAGGCGCAGGGCAAGAACCCGCGCGTCGGCCCGGAGAAATTCCCGCAGGTGCCCTATCCCGCGCCGATGATCGTCAAGACGCCCTGGGAGGGCGGCGACGGCAACGAGAGCAAAAGACATGATGCGGCTGCCGTGGTTTGAGTTCCGCGCGCCGCGCAGCGTGGCGGAGGCGGCGCAGATCCTCGCGGGCGAGGGCCCCGGGGCGATGCTCATCGCCGGTGGCACCGACCTGATCCCGAACATGAAGCGGCGCCACCAGTCGCCGAAGACGCTGATCTGCCTGCGCGGGGTGAAGGAGCTGAAGAAAAGCAACGGCAGCCTGGGGTCGGGCCTGACGCTCTCCGAGCTGGTGCACGACGCCGCCGTCAGGCACAACTACCGGGCGCTGTGGCAGGCGGCGGCGCAGGTGGCCACCGTGCACCTGCGCAACATGGGCACGTTGGGCGGCAACCTGTGCCTGGATACGCGCTGCACGTACTACAACCAGAACCACGAGTGGCGCAAAGCCATCGATTTCTGCCTGAAAAAGGACGGCGACATCTGCTGGGTGGCCACTGCGAGCAAGCGCTGCGTGGCGGTGTCCTCCACCGACACGGCGCCGGCGCTGATCGCGCTCGGCGCGAAGGTGAAGCTGGTTTCGACGCAAGGCGAGCGCGAAGTGCCGCTCGCTGCGCTCTACAACAACGACGGCATCGACTACCTGACACGGCGACCGGATGAAATCCTCACCGAGGTGATAGTGCCATCCGGCTGGACCAGCAGCTACTGGAAGCTGCGCCGGCGCGGCGCCTTCGATTTCCCGGTGCTCGGCGTGGCGGCGGCGGCGCGCCTGGCGCAGGACGGTACGGTGGAGGAGGCGCGCATCGCGCTCGGCGCCGCGGCCTCGCGCCCGTTCCTCGTGGAGAAGGCGGGCGAATTCCTGAAAGGCAAGCGCCTGACCGACGAGGTCGTCGCGGAAGCCGGGGCGCTCGTCGCCTCGCGCGCCAAGCCCATGGACAACACAGATCTTGACCTCTACTGGAGGAAGGATGTCGCTTCGGGCTTCGCCGGCTACGCCCTGTGCGAAGTGCGCGGCGACGACATGCGCGCGACGCGCCTGCGTACCGCCCGGCAGGCACTCTAGGCGCCCCGCAGCCGGCGGCTCGTTTTCTTTCACAAGCTTACGCGTACGGTCGGGCCGCGCCCTTGCATTGCGCCGCCCGACAGGCGAATAATGCGCAGACGATGGCGCGCCTTTATACCCGCACCGATGCCGGACGCAGGATCTGGGACGCGCAAAGCAGCCAGGTCCCGCTCGAGTCCCGGCGCGTCCTTGGCCTCGTGGGGCGGGACACCGACCCCATGGATCTGCGCGCGAAGCTCGGCTGGTCCGAGGCCGCGGTGAACGAAATCCTCGAGGAGCTGGAGGAGGGCGGATTGGTGCAGTCGGTCGAAACGGCGCCGAGCAGCAGCGAGCTCGATTTCACCGGCAATTTCCTCGTCGCGGACATCCAGGCGGCGCTGCGGCACGGCCGCGAGGACCTGGATTTCACCGGCTCGTTCGACGCCGCCGATCTGCGCGCCGCCCAGGAAAAGAAGTAGGCGCGCGACGCGCCGCTAGTCGATCACCAGGATATCAGAGCACTTCGTAGACCTCGTACACCGGTCCGCTCTTCTCGCGCCGCCCGGTCGCCACCGCGACGATGCGGTTGAGCCAGTCGTACTTCGGCGACGCGGTCTCGAACAGCGGCGTGGTGCGGAAGTAATAGCTCGCGGGATCGACCGCTTCGCCCTTCGCCAGGCGCGCCAGCACCTCCGCCGGGCCGTGCCGGACGCCGTGGTAGGTCATGTAGATCAGCTGCCGGTCGTCGGTCTCGAGCGTTACGCGCACGTCGAGGATCGTGGCGCCGTCGGGGCGCAGCAGCAGCCAGTCGCCGCCGGGGGTCGGCTGCAGCGTGCCGCTGAGTCGCTCCCCCTTGAAAGTGCCGCCGGTGACCGTGGCGATGCGCCGGTGGCCGGCGGGCGTCGCGCCCAGGTCGACGATCTTCGGCACGTCTGCGCTCAAGGTGAATAGGTGGCGTGACTGGATCATCGCGCGCGCTCCTCCCTGCTATGCGAAACGAGGATCGTAGCAGGCGCTGATACCATTTGCGCATGGAGATCCGACGCGTCGCCGGTGCGCTGGGTGCTGAGATCTACGGCATCGACTTGTCGCAACCGCTCGCTGCCGGCGTGGCGGCCACGATCCGCGCCGCACTGCTCGAGCACCTGGTGATCTTCTTCCGTGACCAGAACCTTGCCCCCCAGCAGCAGCTTGCTTTCGCGCGCGCATTCGGCGAACCGGTGGAATACCCGCAGCTGAAGGGACTGCCCGAATGCCCGTTCATCACCCCCGTGGTGAAGCTGGAGCACGAGCGCATGAATTTCGGCGGCATCTGGCATTCGGATACCGCGTACCTCGAGCGGCCCCCCATGGGCAGCATGCTCTACGCCATCGAAATCCCGCCCTATGGAGGCGACACCTTGTTCGCCAACCAGTACCTTGCCTACGAGACGTTGTCGCCGGGCCTGCGGCGAACTCTGGACGGACTCGTCGGTCTGAATACTTCGACCAAGGCAGCCGCGTCGCGCACCCGCGAGGATCGCATGCGTGCCGCCGGCGAGGAGTTAAAGGTACTGGTGGGAGAGCATCCGGTGGTCCGAACGCACCCGGAGACGGGGCGAAAGGCGCTGTACGTGAACGTGGGGCACACGGAGCGATTCAAGGACTGGTCGGAAGACGAGAGTCGGTCGCTGCTCGAGTTCCTGTTCGCGCACCAGGTGCGCCCGGAGCTCACCTGTCGTTTCCGCTGGGAGCCCGGCTCGCTCGCGTTCTGGGACAATCGCTGCACGCAGCA
>DASTTC010000155.1:0-10504 GCA_035760345.1 Burkholderiales bacterium
CGCGCGACGTCGGAGGGATGCTCGCCGGTGAGCGCGATCTTGAGCGCGTCCGGTGCGCCCGCGGCATAGCGCGCGGCGAGCAGCCGGCCGAGCGCGCTTTGCTGGCGCGCCAGGCGCGCCTCGAGCGTGCGGCTCTCGCCCTGCTGGCGCGCCAGCGCCGCCTGCGCGGCGCGGCCCTCGGCCTGCAGCTCGCGCAACGTGCGGTTGGCTTTCGAGATCGCGCGCTCGGAATCGCGCAGCGCGTCGCGCGCCTCGCGCCGGTCGGCCTCCTTCTCGCCGAGCCCCGAGCGCAGCGCCTCGATGCGCTCGCGCAGCGCCGCCAGGTCCTGCTCGCGGTTCGCGTGCGCGGGCAGCGCCGCGGCGAGGACCAGGACGGCGACCAGCGCGCGCGTCAGGCCCGGGCCTTCCCCTGGGCGGAAACGGCGGCGACGCGGCGCGCGATTTCCGCGGCGTCTCCCAGGTAATAGTGCCGCACCGGCTCGAGCGCCGCGTCGAGCTCGTACACCAGCGGCACGCCGGTGGGCACGTTCAGGCCCACGATGTCGGCATCCGACACCCCGTCCAGGTGCTTGATCAGCGCGCGCAGCGAGTTGCCGTGCGCCGCCACCAGCACGCGCCGGCCGGCGCGCACCGCTGGGGCCACGGTCTCGTTCCAGTACGGCATCACGCGCGCCACGGTGTCCTTCAGGCATTCGGTGAGCGGCACCTCGGTGCCGGCGTAGCGCGGGTCGGCGCCTTCGTATCGGGGATCGCCCTTGCCGAGCGGCGGCGGCGGCGTGTCGTAGCTGCGGCGCCACGCGAGCACCTGCGCCTCGCCGAACTTCGCCGCGGTCTGGGCCTTGTCCAGGCCCTGCAGTGCGCCGTAATGGCGCTCGTTCAGTCGCCAGTGCTTGTGCACCGGCAGCCAGCAGCGGTCCATCTCCTCGAGCGCGAGCCATAGCGTGCGCACGGCGCGCTTGAGCACCGAGGTGTGGGCGAGGTCGAACTCAAAGCCTTCGGCGGCGAGCAGCCGTCCGGCGGCGCGCGCTTCCTCGACGCCCGTGCCCGACAGGTCGACGTCGGTCCAGCCGGTGAAGCGATTCTCCCGGTTCCACGCCGATTCGCCGTGCCGCAGGAACACGATGCGGTGCATGGGCTCAATTATAATGTTCGCCCTGATGCTCGAATTCCTGCAGAAGAACATCCTCCTGGTCGCCGCCGCGGCGGGCTCGGGCGCCATGCTGCTGTGGCCGCTGGTGCGCGGCAGCGCGGGCGGCTCCTCGGTCAATACGCTGCAGGCGACGCAGCTGATCAACCGCGAAGACGCACTGGTGCTCGACGTGCGCGACGCCGCGGCCTACGCGGCGGGCCACATCCTCGGCGCGAAGAACCTGCCGCTGGAGCAGCTGGAAAAGCGCGCCGCCGAGCTCGACAAGCACAAGGCGAAGCCGGTGATCGTGGCCTGCGACAGCGGCACGAGCTCCACGCGCGCGGTGAAGCTGCTCAAGGCGCGCGGCTTTGCCAACGTGGTGAACCTCTCCGGGGGCTTTCGCGCCTGGCTGCAGGGCGGGCTGCCCGTGGAGCGATGAGGTGGCGCGGGTGCTCATGTACATGACCGCCGCCTGTCCCTACTGCCAGGCCGCTGAGCGCCTGCTGGTGAAAAAAGGCATCACCGATTTCGAGAAGGTGCGCGTCGACCTCGAACCCGCGCGGCGCGCCGAGATGCGGGCGCGCTCGGGGCGGCACACCGTGCCGCAGATCTGGATCGACGATCGCCATGTCGGCGGCTGCGACGAGTTGTACGCGCTCGAGCGCGACGGCGCGCTCGAGCGGCTGCTCGAAACCGAAAGGACCTGATTCGATGGCCGCAGAGCAGCCGCAGCCCAGCTTCCAGATCGAAAAGATCTACGTGAAGGACGTCTCGCTCGAGATCCCGAATGCGCCCCAGGTGTTCCTCGAAGCGCAGAATCCGCAACTCGAGATCCAGGTGCGCAACGACTCCTCGCGCTTCGCCGAGGGCCTGTACGAGGTCGTGATCACGGTGACGGTCACCGCCAAGGCGGGCGACAAGACGCTGTTCCTCGCCGAGGCGGGGCAGGCGGGCATCTTCTCCCTGCGCAATGTGCCGCCGGCCGACCTCGAGCCGCTGCTCGCGGTCGCCTGCCCCACCATCCTGTACCCCTACGCGCGCGAAACGATCTCCGAGCTCGTCACGCGCGGCGGCTTTCCGCCGGTGCTGCTGCAACCGGTGTCGTTCGAGGCGCTGTACGCCCAGCGCCTGCAGGAGCAGCAAGCGGCCGCGGCGCCGCGCATCGAGACGGCGAACTAGCGCCATGCGCCGCGCCGCCGCCGCACTGGTGCTCGCTGCCGCCGTCACTGCCGCACAGGCGCAGTTCCTCAGCGTCGGCGAGAACGCGACCGTGCTGTACGACGCGCCCTCGCGCAACGCCAAGCCGCTGTACGTCGTGTCGCGCCACTATCCGCTCGAGGTGATCGTGAACCTCGATGCCTGGGTGAAGGTGCGCGACCATACCGGTGCGCTCACCTGGGTGGAGCGCAAGACGCTGGTCGAACAGCGCATGGTGGTGGTTACCGCGCCCGCGGCCGAGGCGCGCGTGCGGCCCGAGGACAGCGCACCCGCGGCGTTCGTGGCGGTGCAGAACGTGGCGCTCGAGCTCCTGGGCTTCGTGCCGGGCGGGTGGCTGCGCGTGCGCCATCCCGATGGCGCCGACGGCTACCTGCGCACCAGCCTCGTCTGGGGGGCGTGACCCGCATCGGCGTGCTCGGCGCGGGCGCCTGGGGCACGGCGCTCGCTGCGGCACTCGCCGCAAGGCATGCAGTGACGCTGTGGGCGCGCGACGCGACGCAGGCCGAAGCCATCGGCCGGGCACGCGAGAACGCGCGCTACCTTCCCGGGATCGCGTTGCCGCAGACCCTCGCCGTGACTGCGGCCTGGCCGCAGCGTGCGCACCTGCTGGTGGTCGCGACTCCCGTGGCCGGCCTGCGCGAGGTGCTGCCGCGGTGCGCGGGCACGCCGCTGGTCTGGCTGTGCAAGGGCTTCGAGGCCGGCACGGGGTTCCTGCCGCACCAGGTGGTGGCCGAGGTGCTCGGCGCGCGCGCCGCGTGCGGCGCACTCTCGGGCCCGTCCTTCGCGCTCGAAGTGGCGCGCGGCCTGCCGTGCGCGCTCACGCTTGCGTCGAGCAACGCCGCCTTCGCCGGCGCCGCGGCGCGCATCGTGCATGGCGGGCGGCTGCGCGTGTACCACAGCACCGATCTCGCCGGCGTCGAGGTCGGCGGCGCGGTGAAAAACGTCATGGCGATTGCCGTGGGCATCGCCGACGGCCTCGGCCTCGGGCACAACGCGCGTGCCGCGCTCATCACGCGCGGGCTGGCGGAGATCACGCGCCTGGGCGTCGCGCTCGGCGGCCAGGCCGACACCTTCATGGGACTCGCGGGCGCGGGCGACCTGATCCTCACCGCAACGGGCGATCTGTCGCGCAACCGGCAGGTGGGCCTTGCGCTCGCGCGCGGCAAGCCGCTCGCCGCCATCCTCGGCGCGCTGGGCCATGTGGCCGAGGGCGTGCATTCGGCGCGCGAGACGCTGCGTCGCGCGAGGCGGCACGGCGTCGACATGCCGATCACGCAGGCGGTGGTCGCGGTGCTGGAGGGGCGACTGACGCCGCCGCAGGCGGTGGAGCGTCTGCTCGCGCGCGATCCCAAGGAAGAGGTGCGCGTCAGCCGGCGCCGCAAAAGCCGAGCTGCCGCCAGGCCTCGTAAGTCACCACGGCGACGGCGTTCGACAGGTTGAGGCTGCGGTTGCCGGGGCGCAGCGGCAGCCGCAGGCGCCGTTCCTGCGGAAACGCGTCGAGGATCTCCTGCGGCAAGCCGCGGGTCTCGGCGCCGAATACGAGCGCATCGTCGGGCGCATAGGCGACGCTGTAGGCGCTGACGCGCCCGCGCGTGGTGCAGGCAAACAGCCGCCGGCCGGCGAGGGCGGCCACGCAGGTGCGCCAGTCGGGATGCACCGTGACGTTCGCGAGTTCGTGGTAATCGAGCCCGGCGCGCTTCAACTGCCGGTCGTCCAGCGAAAAGCCGAGCGGCTCGACCAGGTGCAGCCGCGCGCCGGTGTTGGCGGCCAGGCGAATCACGTTGCCCGCGTTGGGCGGGATCTCCGGCTGCACCAGGACCAGCTCAAGCATGGGCCGGGGCGGCGGTGCGCGCCACCACCCAGTTGACGACGCGCGCCGCGCCCGCGCGCTTGAGCGTCGCGGCGAGCTCTTCGAGCGTGGCCCCCGTGGTCATCACGTCGTCGACCAGCGCGACCTCGGCGCCCTCGAGCGCCTGCGCGCAGCGGAAGGCGCCGCGCACGTTCTTCGCGCGCTCGGCCAGCGGCAACTCGAACTGCGGCGCGGTGTCGCGGCTGCGCTCGGCCAGGCGCGGCGCGAGGCGCGCGCCCGGCGCCGCGGTGCGCGCGATCTCGAGCGCGTGGTTGAAGCCGCGCGCGCGCAGCCGCGCGGCGGACAGCGGCACCGGCAGCACGAAATCCGGACGTGCGGCACGCGGCAGGCGCGCCGCGAGCAGCGCGCCGAGGACCGGCGCCAGCGCCAGCTCGCCGCGGAACTTCAACGCCTGCACCAGGACGTCGGCCGGGAACTCGTAGGCGAGCGCGGCAATCGTCGCGTCGTAGGCCGGCGGTTGCGCGAGGCACCGGCCGCATACCTGGCCCGCAGGGGAGGCGAGCGCGCAGCGTGGGCACAGCGGTCCTGTCAGGCGCGGCAGGTCCGCGTCGCACTCGGCGCACAGCACGCCGTGCGCGGCGCCGCGACACAGGTAGCAGCTGCCGCCGAAGGCGAGGTTCGCCAGGTTCACGAAGCGCCGCGCGAGCGTGCCGAGCATCGCGAATATTGTGCGCTAGACTGCTTTCATGTGGACGGTGGATCGACTCTCGCGCGAACTGGCCGCAGGCCGGACCACCAGCCGGCGCCTGCTGGAGCAGGCGCTGGAGCGCATCGCCGACCCGGCCGGCGAAGGCGCGCGCGCCTTTCTGAAGGTGTATGCGGACGCGGCGCGTGCGGCCGCCGATTACTCCGACCGCCTGCGGGCCGCGGGCGTCGTGCGCTCGCCGGTGGAGGGCCTGCCGGTGTCGTTGAAGGACCTCTACGACGTGGCGGGCGACGTGACGCGCGCGGGCTCGAAGCTCCTCGCGCAGGCACCGCCGGCAACGGCCGACGCGCCGGCGGTGGCGCGCCTGCGCGCGGCGGGCGCGGTGATCGTGGGCCGCACCAACATGGTGGAGTTCGCCTTCGGCACCACGGGAATCAATCCGCACTACGGCACGCCGAAGAACCCCTGGGACCGCAAGACCGGCCGGGTGCCCGGCGGCTCGTCCTCCGGCGCCGGCGTGGGGCAGGCCGACGGCATGGCCGTGATGTCGATGGGTAGCGACACCCGCGGCTCGATCCGCCTGCCGGCGGCGCTGTGCGGCGTCACCGGCTGGAAGGCGACGCAGCGGCGCGTACCGCGCGAGGGCGCGTTCCCGCTCTCGTATACCTTGGATACCTTGGGGCCGCTGGCGAACTCGGTCGCCTGTTGCGCGGCCTACGACCGAGTGCTCTCGGGCGAGGACACCGCGCCCCTGCCGGAGATTCCGGTCAAGGGCCTGCGGCTGCTGCTGCCGCGAGGCTCGCTGCTCGACGATCTCGACCCGCAGGTCGGGGGTGCGTTCGACGCGGCGCTGGCGAAGCTCGCAGCCGCGGGCGCGGCGATCGTGGAGCGGGCCGTGCCGGAATTCGATCGCCAGGCCGAGTACTTCAAGGGCGGCGGCTACGCGGGCATGGAGGCTTACGCCATCCATCGCCGCTGGCAGGACCGCCTGGGCGAGTACGACCGGCGCATCGCGCAGCGCGTGCTGTTCGCCAAGGACATGAGCGCCGCGGACTACGTCGACCTTGGCCTGATGCGCGCCGAGTACATACGCGCCGTGGAGGCGCTCGCCGAGCCATTCGACGCCGTGCTCATGCCCACCACACCGTGCGTGGCACCGGCCATCGCCGAGGTCGACGCGAGCGACGAGGCGTACTTTCGCTGGAATTTCCGCATCATACGCAACGTCGGAGTAGTCAACTTCCTCGATGGCTGCGCGCTCTCGCTGCCCTGCCACGAGCCCGGCTCGGCGCCGGTGGGCCTGACAGTGTTCGGCCCCGCGCTCGCCGACCGGCGCGTGCTCGCCGCCTCGGCCGCGATCGAGCAGCTGCTGCGCCCGCTTGGCTGAGATCGACGCGCGGCTCGCGCGGCGCCGCTTCGACCGCGCCGCGGCGGGTTATCTGGGCGCCGCGCGCCTGGAAGTCGAAGTCGGCGCGCGCATGCTCGAGCGCCTGGACTACATGCGCCTTGCGCCGCGCCGCATCCTGGACGCGGGCTGCGGGCCGGCGCCGCAGGCCGCGGCGCTCGCGCGGCGCTATCCGCGCGCGCAACTCCTCGCGCTCGACTTTTCGCTGCCGATGCTGGCGCGCGCACGCGGCGCGCGCGGCTGGCTGGCGCGCCTGCGCGGCGCCGGCCCGCTCGCGGTGTGCGGCGCCCTGGAGCGCCTGCCGCTCGCTGCCGGATGCGTCGAGCTGGCCTGGTCCAACATGGCGCTGCACTGGTCGAGCGACGTGCCGGCCGCGCTCGCGGAACTGCAACGGGTGCTGGCGATCGAGGGCCTGCTGATGTTCAGCACGCTGGGCCCGGACACGCTGAAGGAGCTGCGCGCAGCGGCGGGCGAAGCGCGCGTGCACCGCTTTGCCGACATGCACGACCTGGGCGATGCGCTGGTGGCAGCCGGATTTTCCGCGCCGGTCATGGACATGGAGATGTTGACGCTCGCCTACCGGGACGCGAACGCGCTGCTCGCCGACCTGCGCTCGAGCGGCCAGACGCTGGCGCGCACGGATCGCGCGCGCGGACTGGCCGCGCGCCGGCAACGCGCGGCGCTGGCCGCGGCCGGAACTTCTGCCTCCATCGAAGTGATTTATGGCCACGCCTGGAAAGGCGCGCCGCGCCACCGCGCGGACGGACGCAGCATCGTGCATTTCGAGCGCCGGCCACTGCCGTGAGCGGCGAAACTATGCTAATGTTCCGCCGCTTTTTTCCGCAGTACGGCGAGTCGATCGGTGCGCACCCTCGGCATGCAGGTCCAGAGCGGGAAAAGATCGCACAGCTGACCGGGGAAGGGTTGATGATGCTGAACAAGCTGTTGGCCGGCGCGCTCGGGCTGGCGCTGTGCGGCGGGGCGCTGGCCGCGCAGTGGAACCTGCAGCCCGCGGCCTCGGCGCTCGCCGCAGACATCCACTGGGTGCACGAGATGGTCATGGCGCTGGTCGTGATCCTCTTCGTGGGCGTGTTCGCGGTCATGTTCTGGTCGTGCTACGCGCACCGCAAGTCCGTCGGCCACCAGGCCGAGCAGTTCCACGAGAACACCACGGTGGAAATCCTCTGGACGATGATCCCGGCGCTGATCCTGGTGCTGATCGCCTGGCCGGTCACCAAGTTGGTGATCGCGCAGAAGGACACCTCGAACCCCGACCTCACCATCAAGGTCACCGGCATCCAGTGGAAGTGGGCGTACGACTACCTGAAGGGCGAGGGCGAGGGCATCAGCTTCGTTTCCACGCTCGCCACGCCGCGTGCGCAGATCGAGGGGCGCGAGGCGAAAGGCGAGCATTACCTGCTCGAGGTGGACCACGAGCTCGTGGTGCCGGTGGGCAAGAAGGTGCGCATGCTGACCACCGCCGCCGACGTGGTGCACTCCTGGTGGGTGCCGGCGTTCGGCGCCAAGCAGGACGCGATCCCGGGCTTCATCCGCGACCTGTGGTTTACCGCCACCAAGACCGGCACCTACCGCAGCCAGTGCGTGGAGCTGTGCGGCAAGGACCACGGCTTCATGCCGATCGTGGTGCGGGTGGTGTCGCAGGAGGAATACACCAAGTGGGTCGGGGCGCAGATGGCGCTGCGCGCCAAGACCCCGGTCGACGAAGCGAGGCCCTTCACCCTCGCCGAGCTCAAGGTGCTCGGCGAGACGGTATACGCCGAGCACTGCGTCGGCTGCCATCAGGCAAACGGCAAGGGCTTGCCGCCGACCTTCCCGCCGCTCGACGGCGCGCCGGTCGTGCGCGCCCCTGCGGCCGCGCAGATCGACGTGCTGCTGCACGGCAGGCCGAACACCGCCATGCTGTCCTTCGCCCGGCTCGGCAACCTCGAGCTGGCCGCGGTCGTCACCTTCACGCGCAACAACTGGGGCAACAAGAGCGGCGAGGCCGTGCAGCCCGCCGAGGTCAGGACCCGGAGGAACCCGCTATGAGCGCAGCCGCAGACACCCTCGCCCAGGATCACGGTCATGCCGACCCCCACGGCGGCTACGGCGGCCTGATGCGCTGGATCACCACCACCAACCACAAGGACATCGGCACCCTGTACCTGTGGTTCAGCTTCGTCATGTTCATGCTGGGCGGGGTGATGGCGCTGGTCATCCGCGCCGAGCTGTTTGCGCCGGGACTGCAGATCGTCGACCCGGACTTCTTCAACCAGATGACCACCATGCACGGCCTGATCATGGTGTTCGGCGCCATCATGCCGGCCTTCGTCGGCTTCGCCAACTGGCTGATCCCGATGCAGATCGGCGCGCCCGACATGGCGTTCGCGCGCATGAACAACTGGTCGTTCTGGATCCTGCCGTTTGCGGCGCTGCTGCTCGTGCTGTCGTTCTTCACGCCCGGCGGCGCGCCCGGCGTGGGCTGGACGCTGTACGCGCCGCTCACCGTGCAGATGGGCGTGGGCATGGACCTCACGATCTTCGCCGTGCACCTGCTGGGGATGAGCTCGATCATGGGCTCGATCAACATCATCACCACCGTCCTCAACATGCGCGCGCCGGGGATGACGCTGATGAAGATGCCGCTTTTCTGCTGGACCTGGCTGATCACCGCCTACCTGCTGATCGCGGTGATGCCGGTGCTCGCCGGCGCGGTCACCATGACGCTCACCGACCGGCATTTCGGCACCAGCTTCTTCAACGCCGCCGGCGGCGGCGACCCGGTGCTGTACCAGCACATCTTCTGGTTCTTCGGCCATCCCGAGGTGTACATCATCGCGCTGCCCGCCTTCGGCGTGGTGTCGCAGGTGATCCCGGCGTTTTCCCGAAAGCCGCTGTTCGGCTACGCGTCGATGGTGTACGCGACCTCCGCCATCGCGATACTCTCGTTCATCGTCTGGGCGCACCACATGTACACGGTGGGCATGCCGGTCACCGGGCAGCTGTTCTTCATGTATGCGACCACGCTCATCGCGGTGCCCACGGGCGTCAAGGTGTTCAACTGGGTGGCGACGATGTGGAAGGGCTCGCTCACCTTCGAGACGCCGATGCTGTTCGCGATAGGGTTCCTGTTCCTGTTCACGCTCGGCGGCTTCACCGGGCTGGTGCTGTCGCTGGTGCCGATCGACATCCAGCTGCACGACACCTACTACGTGGTGGCGCACTTCCACTACGTGATGGTGGCCGGGGCGCTGTTCGCGGCCTTCGCCGGCATCTACTTCTGGCTGCCGAAGTGGACCGGGAGGATGTACGACGAGACGCTCGGCCAGTGGCACTTCTGGCTGACGATGATCTTTTTCAACGTCACCTTCTTCGTGCAGCATTTCGCGGGCCTCGCCGGCATGCCGCGGCGCATCCCGGACTACCCGCTGATGTTCGAGACCTGGAACATGATCAGCTCGATCGGCGCCTTCGGCTTCGGGCTGTCGCAGCTGCTGTTCCTGTACGTGGTGCTCAAGTGCATCAGGCGCGGCGAGAAGGCCCCGGAGAAGCCCTGGGAGGGCGCGGATTCCCTGGAGTGGACGCACCTGCCGACGCCCGCGCCCTACCACAGCTTCGACCCGCAGCCTGACCTGCGCTGATGGCGGCCGTGAGCAGGAACGCGAGAACCGCACTGATCCTCGCCTCGATCGCGCTCGTGGGGTTTCTCGGCGTGATCCTGAAGTACTGGGTGATGAGCGCATGATCGAGGCTGCGCGCCGGGACCAGAACCGCCGCCTGCGGCTGCGGCTGTCGGTGGTCGCGCTCGCCATGTTCGGCTTCGGCTACGCGCTAGTGCCGTTCTACGACGCCCTCTGCAGCGCGCTCGGCGTGAACGACTTCCTCAGGGCCGACGTGCGGCCGGCGAACACGCAGGTGGACGCGACGCGCACGGTGACGGTGGAGTTCGACGCCAATGCGCACAACCTGCCGTGGCGCTTCCGCCCGCTGGTGCGCCACATCAGCGTGCACCCGGGCGAGCTCGCCACGGTGGAGTACGAGATCGCCAACGTGCGCAGCGAGCCGGTGACCGCGCAGGCAGTGCCGAGCTACGGCCCGGCGCGCGCCGGCGAGCACTTCCGCAAGATGGAGTGCTTCTGCTTCACGCAGCAGACGCTCGCCGCCGGCGAGACCCGGCGTTTCCCGGTGGTCTTCGTGGTCGACCCGAAGCTGCCGCGGGACGTCGACACCATCACG
>DASTTC010000156.1:0-2582 GCA_035760345.1 Burkholderiales bacterium
GCACATCGAGCAGGGCCCGGTTCTGGAGAACGAGGGCAAGACCATCGGCGTGGTGCAGGGCACGCTCGGCCAGCGCTGGTACGACGTCACGGTCACCGGGCAGGACGCCCATGCGGGCCCGACGCCGATGGAGCTGAGGAACGACGCCCTGATCGGCGCCAGCCGCTTTGTGCTTGAGGTGAACCGCATCGCGCGCGAGTTTCCCGACTACGCGCGTGGCACGGTCGGCTTCATGCAGGTGAAGCCGAACTCGAGAAACGTCATTCCGGGCGAAGTGCGCACCACGGTGGATTTCAGGAACGCGAAAGTCCCGACCCTGGATGCCATGTGCGAAGAACTGAAGCGCGCCGCGAAGGCCATCGAGGCCGAATGCCGCGTGTCGATCGAACTGCGCGAGAACACTTATTTCAAGCCCTGCGAGTTCGATGCCGCGTGCGTCGCCGCGGTGCGCGAGGCCACAGTGGCGCTCGGCCATGGCCACATGGACATCGTCAGCGGCGCGGGTCACGACGCGGTGTACATCGCGCGCGTCGCGCCCACCGCCATGATCTTCATCCCCTGCGAAGGCGGCATCAGCCACAACGAGATCGAGAGCGCCACGCCCGCGGATCTGGCCGCCGGGTGCGACGTGCTCTTGCATGCGACACTGAGAAAGGCCGGCATCGTGGGGACGACCCGCGCCGCCGCCTAGGAGACCCCCATGAACGACCGCGCCACGCTTCCGAGCCTCGAGCAGTCCGCCTTCTTCATGCCTTTCAGCATGAACCGGCACTTCAAGAAGGCGCCGCGCCTGATGGCGCGCGCCGAGGGCATCCACTACTACACCACCGACGGGCGCAAGCTCATCGATGGCATCTCGGGCCTGTGGTGCGTGAACGCGGGGCACTGCCGCGAGAAGATCGTGCAGGCGGTGCAAAAGCAGGTGGCCGAGCTCGACTTCGCGCCGACGTTCCAGATGGGCCACCCGCTCGCCTTCGAGTTCGCCGACAAGCTGGCGAGCCTCGCCCCCGGCGACCTGAAGCGGATCTTCTTCACCAATTCGGGCTCCGAGTCGGTGGACACGGCGCTGAAGTTCGCGCTCGCCTATCACCGGGCGCGTGGCGAAGGCCACCGCGTGCGCCTGATCGGCCGCGAGCGCGGCTACCACGGCGTGAACTTCGGCGGCACGGCGGTGGGCGGCGTGGTCGGCAACCGCAAGATCTTCGGCGCACTGGTGGCGGGCGTCGACCACATCCGCCACACGCATGACCCGGAGAAGAATGCCTTCTCGCGCGGCCAGCCCAAGCACGGCGCGGAACTCGCCGACGACCTGGAGCGGCTGTGCGCGCTGCACGACCCGTCCACCATCGCCGCGGTGATCGTCGAGCCGGTGGCTTGCTCGGGCGGCGTGCTGGTGCCTCCCATGGGCTACCTGCAGCGGCTGCGCGCGATCTGCGACAAGCACGGCATCCTGCTCATTTTCGACGAGGTGATTACCGCCTGGGGGCGTCTCGGCAAACCCTTCGGCGCGCAGCACTTCGGCGTCCTGCCCGATCTCATCACCACGGCCAAGGGCATCACCAACGGCACCGTGCCGATGGGCGCGGTGTTCATGCGCGAAGGCATCTACCAGGCGTTCATGACGGGGCCGGAGAAGGCGATCGAGATGCCGCACGGTTACACCTACTCGTCGCACCCGCTCGCCTGCGCCGCCGGACTCGCCACGATGCAGGTGTACGAGGAAGAGGGCCTGCTGACGCGCGCCGCGGAGCTCTGGCCCTACTGGGAGGAGCAGGCGCATGCGCTGAAAGGCTTGCCCCACGTGGTCGACATCCGCAATATCGGCCTGATCGCCGCGATCGAACTGGCGCCGCGCCCGAATGCGCCGGGCGCGCGCGCGCTGGATGCGCACTTGAAGGCCTTCGAGCGCGGCGCCTATATCCGGGTGGCGGGCGACATCATCGCGCTCGCTCCGCCGCTCATCATCGGCAAGAGCGACATCGATCAGCTGTTCGAGATCGTGCGCGAGGTGCTGAAAACCACCGATTGAGGAGGTTACGCATGCTGCCCACCAGGCTTTCTCGTCCCGCCGCCGCCCTGCTGGCGGCTGCGTTGCTCATGAGCGCCGGCCCCGTGATGGCCCAGGCCACCGCACTGGCCAAGCTCGGCCCGGCGCCGGTCACGCCGCGCTACAACGACGTCATGACGGCGGTGCTGTATGGCGACCGCGCGGCCGTGGCGCAACTGCTCGACCTCGGCCGCTGGGTGGACAAGCCCGACTCCAACGGGCTCACGCCGCTGATGGCGGCCGTGCTCTCTCGCGACGCCGACATGGTCGAACTGCTCCTGCAGCGTGGCGCCGACCCCAACCTGCAGGCGCCGGGCGGCGACGTGGCGCTGCAGATGTCGCGCGCGAACGGCGACGGCGCGAGCGAGTCGCTGCTGCTGAAAGCCGGCGCCAGGTACTAGAGCGCTATTTGGCGGCGGCGCGCACGACGCCCAGGCGCCGGCCGCGCGCCTGCTGCTTCAACCGCGGCGGGGTCACCAGGTCGCGCACGAAATTGGGCAGCGCGAACACGCCCTCGTGGGTCTCGCCGTTGAAG
>DASTTC010000157.1:0-4767 GCA_035760345.1 Burkholderiales bacterium
CAGGGTGCGCCGCCGGCGACCGCGCCGACGAAGTAGGCGCTGAACACCGCGGTGATGACGACCGTGGTGTAGCCCGAGTTGGCGAAGTCGTACATGCTCCAGGCCCACACCTCACGGAACTTGACGTCCTCGGCCAGGGACCTGCCTTGGGGCATGCTGCATTCTAGCGGTATAGTGTCCGCGCCCATGGCCCAGGCCGCCCCCCAGCCCGTCGCCGAGCGACGCCTTGTGCTCGCCGAGCTGCTCGACTGGCTGGTCGAGGACCGGGTGCTCGCCCGCGGCCCCGCCGAGGACCTGAAAAAGGAGCGCCGCTACTGGCGCGGCGCCCAGCACCCGCTCACGCTGGTGGCCGACGCGGGCTGGAAGGATCTGCGCCCGCCGCACAAGCCGCTCACCCTGGACGTGCTCGCCGAGTGGCTGGCCAAGCGCGTCGGGCTGGAGTACCTGCACATCGATCCGCTCAAGATCAACTTCTCGGTGGTCACCGAGGTGATGTCGAGCGCCTACGCCTCGCGCTTCCACATCCTGCCGGTGGAGCTCAACGCGAAGGAAGTGGTGGTGGCCACCGCCGAGCCCTACGTGCGCGAATGGGAGCTGGAGATCGCGCGCCTCGCGCGCCGCGAGATCCGGCGCGTGATCGCCAACCCGCGCGACATCGAGCGCTGCCAGGTCGAGTTCTACAACCTCGCCAAGTCGATCAAGGGCGCCAACCGCACCGGCGGCGGCGCCTCCGGCCTGTCGAACCTCGAGCAGCTGGTCGAGCTGGGCAGCGCCAACAAGTCGCTCGACGCCAACGACGCGCACATCGTCAAGGTGGTGGACTGGCTGTGGCAATACGCCTTCGAGCAGCGCGCGAGCGACATCCACATCGAGCCGCGGCGCGAGGCGGGGCTGGTGCGCTTTCGCATTGACGGCGTGCTGCACCAGGTCTACCAGATCCCGGCCTCGGTGCTCGCCGCGATGACCAGCCGCATCAAGATCCTCGGGCGCATGGACGTGGTGGAGAAGCGCCGGCCGCAGGACGGGCGCATCAAGACGCGCATGGCGAACGGCGACGAGGTCGAGTTGCGCCTGTCGACGCTGCCGACGGCCTTCGGCGAGAAGCTGGTGATGCGCATCTTCGATCCCGAGGTGCTGGTGCGCGACTTCCGCGAGCTCGGCTTTTCCGACGACGACCACCAGCGCTGGAAGGAAATGACCGAGCGCCCGAACGGCATCGTGCTGGTGACCGGCCCCACGGGCTCGGGCAAGACCACCACGCTGTACTCGACGCTGAAGAGCCTCGCCACGCCGGAAGTGAACGTGTGCACCATCGAGGACCCGATCGAAATGGTCGAGCCCGCGTTCAACCAGATGCAAGTGCACCCGGCGATCGAGCTCGGGTTCGCCGAGGGCGTGCGGGCGCTGATGCGCCAGGATCCCGACATCATCATGGTGGGCGAGATCCGCGATCTCGAAACCGCCGAGATGGCGGTGCAATCGGCCTTGACCGGCCACCTGGTGCTCTCGACGCTGCACACCAACGATGCGCCGAGCGCCGTCACGCGACTGCTGGAGCTCGGCATCGCGCCCTACCTGCTGAACGCCACGTTCAACGGCGTCATGGGCCAGCGCCTGCTGCGCACGCTGTGCCCGCATTGCAAGCAAGCCACCGAGCTCAACCGCGCCGAGGACCAGGCGGCCTGGGATGCGATGGTGGCGCCGTTCAAGGCGACGCGGCCAGCAGTCGTGTACAAGCCGGTCGGCTGCCTGGAATGCCGCATGACCGGGTTCCTGGGGCGCGTCGGCATCTACGAGACGCTGGTGCACACGCCGGCCATCAAGCAGCTCATCGCCACCAGCGCGGATCTGGCGAAGGTGCGCGAACAGGCGATGAAGGAAGGCATGAAGCCGCTGCGCGTGAGCGGCGCCATGAAGGTCGCGGCGGGCGCGACGACCATCGACGAGGTGCTCAAGGTCGCGCCGCCCGTGCGCGAGCACGCGGCCTAGCGCGCGCATGGACTGGACGCTCGCCACCGAAGCGCTGCTGCTGGTCGCAGCGGCGGGCATCGTGTTCGCGGCGTGGATGCATGCGCGCCTGCGCGACCGGCGCGCGACGCGCGCGCTGCGCGCGAGCGAGGAGCGCTTTCGCCAGCTCACCGCGCTGTCGGCGGACTGGTTCTGGGAGACCGACGCCGAGCACCGCATCACCTGGCTCACCGGCGGGCCGGCGGTGCTCGGCTTTTTCGGCTCGGGCCTCGCGTTCGGCAAGCGCCTGTGGGAACTGCCGGGGGTCGAGCTGGACGGCCGCGCCTTTACTGCGCAGCTGGAGCGCATGCGCCGGCGCGCGCTGTTCCACGAGCTGGAACTCTCGCGCACCGGGACCGGCGGCGAGCGGCTGGTGCACGTGGTCTCGGGGCAGCCGCGCTACGACGCGGCGGGCGCGTTCCTCGGCTTCCGGGGCGTGGGCCGCGACATCACCGAGCGGCGCGCGAGCGAGCGCGAGCTGGCGGCCGCGAAGCAGCGCCTCGAGCTGGCGCTCGAAGGTTCGCGCGCGAGCCTGTGGGATACGGACCTGAAAAGCGGCCAGGTGTATCTCAGCGAGGGCTGGGCCGAGTTCCTCGGTCTGCCGCGCGCGCCGAGCACGAGCACGGTCGACGAGCTGATGCAGCGCGTACATGCCGAGGACCTCGCGCGCGTCGTCGCGGTGTCGATGGCGGTGGTGAAGGGCGAGCGCGACGACTACGTCGAGGAGCACCGCTACCGCGCCGCGGACGGCAGCTGGAAGTGGCTGCAGTCGCGCGGCAAGGTCTCCGAGCGCGACGCGGGCGGTCGCGCGCTGCGCATGACCGGCATCAACCTCGACATCACGGCGCGCAAGCGCGCCGAGCAGGCGCTGGCCGAGCGCGAGCAGCGCTTTCGCGACGTGGTCGAGGCCTCGGGCGAGTACGTGTGGGAAACCGACGCGAGCTGGCGCTACACCTACCTGTCGGCGCGTGTCGAGGCTGTTCTCGGCCACCTGCGCGCCGATTTGCTCGGGCGCACGCCGCGCGAATTCATGCCGCTGGGCGAGTCGCGCGCGCTCGACGAGTGGTTCGAGCGCAACGCGCAGGCGGGACAGCCGTTTCGCGACCTGGTGCACCGCTCCATCACCAAGTCGGGCAAGGTGATCTGGCAACAGGTGAGCGGCACCCCGGTGCGCGATGCCGCCGGGCGCATCACGGGCTTTCGCGGCACCGGCGCCGACATCACCGCGCGCAAGCAGGCCGAGGAGCGCATCCAGCATCTCGCCACGCGCGATGCGCTCACCGGGCTGCCGAACCGGGCGCTGCTGGCGGACCGCGCCGGTCAGGCGATCCTCGCCGCGGCGCGCAGCCGCGGCATGCTCGCGGTGCTGCTCATCGACCTGGATCGCTTCAAGCTGGTCAACGACTCGATGGGCCATCGCGCGGGCGACGCCCTGCTGCGCGAGGTGGCCGAGCGGTTGCAGAACACGCTGCGCCGCGAGGACACGCTGGCACGCCTGGGCGGCGACGAGTTCGTGCTGGTGTGGGACGGGCTGAAAACGGCGCAGGATGCGGCGCTGGTGGCGCAGCGCGTGCAGGCCATCCTGCAGCGGCCGTTCACGGTCGAAGGCCGCGCGCTCAATGTGACGGCCTGCGTCGGGGTGGCGATCTACCCGGAGGACGGGCGCGATTTCGGCGAGCTGCTGAAGAACGCGGACACCGCGCTGTACGACGCCAAGGAGGCCGGGCGCGACGCGTTCCGCTTCTTCTCGCCGGCGTTGCACACGCGCGCGGTGGAGCGGCTCGCGCTGGAGAGCGACCTGCGCGGCGCGCTCGCCCGCAGCGAGCTGCAGCTGTACTGGCAGCCGGTGGTGCGCGGCAAGGCGATCGTCGGCGCCGAGGCGCTGGTGCGCTGGAACCATCCGCAGCGCGGCCTGCTCGGTCCGGATGCGTTCATCCCGCAAGCCGAGGAGAGCGGCCTGATTCGCGCCCTCGGCGAATGGACGCAAGAGCGCGCGCTGTCGCAGATCGGCGCGTGGCAGCGCCTGCTGCCGGGCACGCCGTGGTTCGCGCTCAACGTCTCGGCCCTCGAGCTCGCCCAGGGCGAACCCTACATCGCCCGCCTGCGCGACGCGCTGGCCGCGCATGGCGTGGCGGCCGAGCGCCTCGAGCTCGAAGTCACCGAGCGCGTGCTGATGACGCACCTGCCCGAGACCATCGAGACGCTGCGGCGCCTTGGCGCACTCGGCGTGCGCCTCGCCATCGACGACTTTGGCACCGGCTATTCCAGCCTCGCTTACCTGCGCCGCCTGCCGATCCACAAGCTGAAGATCGACCGCGGCTTCCTGCGGGAGCTGGAGTCCTCCAGCGGTGACGCCATGATCGTCGAGACCATCGCCGCCATGGCGCGCGGGCTCGGCCTGCAGGTGGCCGCCGAGGGGGTGGAGACCGAGGCGCAGCTCGAGCGGCTGCGCGCGGTGGGCTGCGAGGAGTGGCAGGGCCACCTGTACAGCGCGCCGCTCGAGGCGGCGGCATTCGAGCGCCTCGCGCTGGGCGGGCGCAAGGCGGCGGCCGGCTAAGCCGGCTGCAGCAGCTTGCGCCTCGCTTCGGGGTTGTCGATCGGCATGTTGGAGTAGCGCTCGGCGAGATCCTTCCTCAGCACGATCAGGTTGTGGTGGAAGGCGACGCTGGCGATGCCGGCGTCCAGTGCGCCCGGCGCGGGCTCCAGGAATTCAGGCAGGTTGACGCTGTCGGTGAGCTCCTTGAACCAGCGCATGCAGGA
>DASTTC010000158.1:0-2815 GCA_035760345.1 Burkholderiales bacterium
GAGCGCCATCTTCTCCACGGTGACCAGCTTGCCCCGGATCGCCGCGTCGGCGGCGCCGCCGCGCACGGTGAAATCGTCGCCCGCCACCGCCACCGGGCGCCCGTCGATCCGCGCGCGGCCCATCACCAGGTTGGCCGGGACAAAATCCGCGAGCTTGCCTTCGGCGTCGTAGCTCGCCTTGCCGGCGATGCTGCCGATCTCGTGGAAGCTGCCCTCGTCCACCAGCGCGTCCACGCGCTCGCGCACCGTGAGCTTGCCCAGCGCCTTGTGGCGCGCGACTTTGTCGGCGCCGCCCAGTTGCGCGGCGAGCGCCTTTCTCTGCGCCAGCTCTTCGAGCTCCTTCTGCCAGCTCATGACGCCTCCCGGCGCGATTGTTCCACAGCGCGCGATTCATGCCGCGCGAGGAGCAGCGTCGCCGCAAGGATCACCACCCCGCCCGCCACCGTCGCCCCGGCGGGCGCGGTGCCGAACACCATCCAGCCGAGGATCGCCGCCCAGACGAGCTCGAGGAACTTCACCGACTGCGTCGCGGAAATGTCGGCGACGCGGAAGGCACGCACCATGCAGTAGTGCCCGCCGGCGCCGAGGAAGCCGCAGGCCACGAGGAGCGACCATTGCAGCGGCGAGGGGCTCGTCCAGTACGCGGCGGCCACGCCCGCCAGCAGTATCGACACCCACAGGTGATGCCAGAGCACCACCACGTCGGAGCGTTCATGGCGCGTCAGCGCCTTGGCGACAAGGTAGGAGCCCGCGAACACCGGCGCCGAGGCGAGCATGAGGAGCATGCCGGGCGAGATGCCGGCAAAGCCGCTGCCCTGCCCCGGCTTGAGCACCAGCAGCACCCCCGCAAAGCCGACGAGCACCGCGGCCCAGCGCGCACCGGTCATGCGCTCCTTGAGGAACAGCACCGCGCCCAGGCAGATGAAGATCGGGCCGGAGAAGCCGATCGCGGTCAGCTCGGCGAGCGAAACGAAAGGCAGCGCGGCGAACCACAGCATCAAGCCCCCCGAATGGAACAAGCCGCGCAGCAATTGCAGCCGCGGCGCCTTTGGCCAAAGCGCCGCGAGGCCCCCGGGCAGCGCCGTCGCGGCCACGACGAGCGCGCCAAAGAGGTAGCGCAGGAATCCCACCACCCAGGGATCGAGCTGGTGCGAGAGCCCCTTCATGATGGTGTTGAGCAGGATGAAGAGCAGCCCCGAGGCCACCATCCACAGCATGCCGCGTATGACCGGGGCGAGGTTGGAACGCATTTCGAGTTTCGCACTCGATTGTTGCATAGGACTCCTGCCATAATCGCCGCGCGCATGGCGACGTTCGAAATCCGCTGCGAAGTGGCCGGCAAGGTGGTGCGCATCGAGGCGCACGCCGGCGCGCAGGTCGCCGCCGAGGACACGCTGTTGCTCATCGAGTGCATGAAGATGGAGATCCCGGTGCCCGCGCCCGCCGCTGGCGTGCTCGAGTCGATGCTCGTCGCCGAAGGCGACGCGGTCGAAGAAGGACAGCATGTCGCCACCCTCCGGGCCTGAGAAGCGCTACCTCGACGCGCTTTCGGCGGGGCGCTTCGAAATCCAGAAGTGCACGGCGTGCGGCAAGCCGGTGTTCTTCCCGCGCGTGCTGTGCCCGCATTGTGGTGCCGGCGAACTGGCCTGGGTCGCGCCCAGCGGCCGCGGCACCGTGTATTCGACCACCGTGGTGCGCAGGAAACCCGCCGACGGCGGCGACTACAACGTGTGCCTCGTGGACCTCGACGAAGGCGTGCGCATGATGAGCCGCGTGGTGTCGGTCCCGCCGGGCGACGTGAAGATCGGGATGGCGGTACAGGCGCGCATCGCCGACGGCCTGGTGGAGTTCACGCCCGCATGAGGGGCTCGGTCGCCATCGCGGGCGTGGGCCTGGCCGGCTGCGGCGAGGCGCCGGGCTGGACCGAGATGGAGATCGCGGCCGCGGCTGCGAAGAACGCGCTGGACGACGCAGGACTCACCGCCCGCGACGTGGATGGCTTGGTGGTGGCCAGCACCAACATCTTCATGTCGGGCCTCGCGCTGGCCGAGCACCTCGGCGTGCAACCGGCCTTCACCGAGTCGACCATGGTCGGCGGCTCGTCGTTCGTCGGGCACCTCATTCCCGCCGCGCTCGCGCTCAATGCCGGGCTGTGCGACACCGTGCTCGTCGCCTACGGCTCCAACCAGCGCACCGGCACCGGCCGCGCCGAAGCGGGACGGCACAAGGTGGCGCTCGACCCGCAGCCCTTCGAGCACCCCTACCAGCCGTTCAACCCGCCCACCTCCTACGCGCTCGCCGCCGCGCGCCACATGCACCAGTACGGCACCCGGCGCGAGCAGCTCGCCGCGATCGCGGTGGCGGCGCGCAAGTGGGCGCAACTAAACCCCGAGGCTTTTGCACGCGAGCCCCTGACGATCGAGGACGTGCTGAAGTCGCGCATGGTGAGCGACCCGCTCACGGTGCGCGACTGCTGCCTGGTCACCGACGGCGGCGGCGCCTACGTGCTGACGCGCGCCGAGCGCGCCAAGGACTTCCCGAAACCGCCCGCGTTCCTGCTCGGCGTCGGCGCGGCGCACTGGCACCGGCAGATCTCCTCCATGCCGGATCTCACCGTGACGGCGGCGACCGAGTCCGGGCGGCGCGCCTACGAGATGGCGGGCCTCGGGCCCGAGGACGTGGATCTGCTCGAGCTCTACGACGCGTTCACCATCAACACGCTGCTGTTCCTGGAAGACCTGGGCTTTTGCGACAAAGGCGAAGGCGGCGGCTTCGTCGCCGGCGGGCGCATTGCGCCGGGGGGCGCCCTGCCCGT
>DASTTC010000159.1:0-7837 GCA_035760345.1 Burkholderiales bacterium
GCGCGTGCGCCCCACCGGGTGGCTGAACGAGCTGCGCCTCACCGTTTCCAACAAGGCCACCGCGATCCACGCGGTCGCCGCGGGCATGGGCTACGCCTGGTATCCGGAGGATTGGGTACGCGAGGAACTGGTGCGCGGCGCCCTCAAGCCCCTGCCGCTACGCGAGGGCGCGGAAAAAGCGGGGACGATCTATCTGGTGTTCGCCGACCGCGAGACGGCGGGGCCGGGGGCGCTGCGCCTGGCGCAGATCATCCGCCAGGGCGTGGCGCGCGAATGCAAGGGGCAGAAAGTGTAGGGTGGGCCATGGGCCCACCGTACCGCAAGATCATCCACCTCGACATGGACGCGTTCTACGCGTCCGTCGAGCAGCGCGACGACCCGTCGCTGCGCGGCAAGCCCGTCGCCGTGGGCGGCTCGCCGCAGGGCCGCGGGGTGGTCGCGGCCTGCAGCTACGAAGCGAGGAAGTTCGGCATCCATTCGGCGATGCCGATGGCTCGCGCGCTGCGCCTGTGCCCGCAACTCGAGATCGTGCGGCCCGATTTCACCAAATACAAGGCGGCGTCGCAGCAGGTGATGGCAATACTTCGCTCGGTGACGCCGCTCGTCGAGCCGCTGTCGCTCGACGAGGCCTACCTCGACGTCACGACCAACGCATTGAACCAGCCGCTCGCGATGGAAGTGGCGAAGCACCTGAAACAGCGCATCCGCGAGGCAACCAGGCTCACCGCTTCCGCCGGCGTCGCGCCGAACAAGTTCCTCGCCAAGATCGCCTCGGGCTGGGCGAAGCCCGACGGCCTCACGGTGATCGCGCCCGAGCGCATGGAGGCGTTCCTGCACCGGTTGCCGGTGGAAGCGCTGTGGGGCGTGGGGCCGGTGACGGCGAAGAAGTTGCGCGCGATCGGCATCCACAAGCTGGTCGACGTGCGCAGCGCCGATGAAGCGCAATTGCGCCAAGCCGTGGGCGGCCAGGCCGATGGGCTGCGGCGCCTGTCGCACGGCGACGATCCGCGCGAAGTGCAGCCCGACCGGCCGTGGAAGTCGATCTCCTGCGAGGACACCTACCCCGAGGACCTCACCGAACTGCGCGAGATGCGCGCCGAGGTCGCGCGCCTGGCGAAGCGCACCGCGTCATCCCTGGAAGCAAAGCGCCTCGTCGCGCGCACGGTGACCCTGAAGGTGCGCTATTCGGACTTCACCACCGTGACGCGCAGCCACACCGAGGCGCCGGCGACGCGCGATGCGGTGCAGATCACCGAGCGCGCGCTGATGCTGCTGGATCGCACCGCGGCCGGGAGCCGCGCGGTGCGGCTGCTGGGCGTCGGCGTGCACGGGCTGTCCCAGGCGGCCCAAAGTCGCGCCGGGCGCGACTTGCTGGGGGCCTAGTGCGCCGGGCCTGCCGTATGTTTGCCAGCGCACCGTGCCCGGGCGCGCGCCGGCGCACACTGGCGGGACGAGAGGTGGTGCCATGAAACCAGACACAGAAAACTCGGGCATGAAGGACCGGCGCAAGGCGGCGCCGCTGGCCCGTGCGCTCGACCAAAGCGAGGACGTGCAGGTCAAGGTGGAGGAAGCCGCGGATGACTTGTCGACGGTCAATACCACCCTCAAGCAGGACCCTGCGATGACCGGTGCGCAGCGCCGGGAAGTCAAGCAGGCGCTGGCGAAAAGCGCGGAAATCGAAGTCAAGGTGCAGGAGTGCGCAGACGATCTGGAGACCGTGAACGAAGCGTTGACCGAAGAACTCGAGGAGCGCGCCGACCTGGAGCATCAGCTCTCGCGCAGCAGGACCGCGCTGTCGGCGAGCCGGGCCCAGGAGAAGCAATCGCGCCACGACGCCATGCACGATGGCGTGACCGGCCTGTCGAACATGACGTTGTTCAAGGACCGGCTGGAAAATGCCCTGTCGCAGGCGCAGCGCCACGACTGGCGCCTGGCGGTGATGTTCATCGACCTCGATGCGTTCAAGAGCATCAACGACCGGTACGGGCACGACGTCGGCGACCGGGTGCTGCAACTGGTGGCGCGGCGGCTCGAGGCGCTGGTGCGCGGCGGCGATACGGTCAGCCGCCGCGGCGGGGACGAATTCCTGTTCCTCATGCTGGAGGCGAAGGACGAGGCCAATGCGGTGGCCTTTGCCGGCACGCTCATCGAGCGCATCGGCGAGGCGTGCGAGGTCGACGGCGCGAGCCTCACGGTGAGTTCCAGCATCGGCATCGCGCTGTATCCCGAGGATGGGCGCTCGGCGCAGGAGCTGCTGAAGCACGCCGACCTTGCGATGTACGCGGCCAAGCAGCAGCGAAAAGGCGTGGTGTTGCACAGCCAGATGCCGGCGGAGTAGCGCCGACTTCGGGCGTCGCCCCTAGGCCCCGAGCTGCTCGCGCAGCATCTCCACCATGCGATCGGCCGGCGTGCCGGGGGGAAACAGGGTCACGAACTCGCCCTGGCGGTCGAGCAGGAACGTGTAGGCCGTGTGCTCGATCGAGTAGGTCCTGGTACCCGGCTGCGGCACCTTCTCGAAGTACACCTTGAAGACGGTGGCCACGCGCCGGATCTCTTCTTCGGTGCCGGTGAGCGCGACAAAACCCGGGTGGAACGCCGCGGCGTACTCGCGCAGCACGGCGGGCGTGTCGCGGACCGGATCGAGGGTGACGAAGATCGGCTGCACCTCCTGCGCCGCCGGCCCGAGGCTGTGCAGCGCCGCCCCGATGAGGGCGAGGTCCGTGGGGCAGACATCGGGGCAGGTGGCGAAGCCGAAGTACAGCAGCACCAGCTTGCCCTTGAAGTCGGCGAGCGACACGCGCCGCCCGGCGGGGTCGGCGAGCGTGAAGGGTCCGCCGATCGCGTGCGTGCCCGACATCAGCTCCTGCATGAGGCGCGCCGCGTCCGCGCGCCGTTGCGGCTCGGGCGCCGCCGCGCAGGCCGAAAGCAGTGCGGCCGCCGCGAGCGCGGCGGCCGCACGCCTGCATGTCACCTAGGCCCCGAAGACGTACTCGGTGCCGGTGGCGGACGTGATGATGCGCTCGGCGAGGTCGCTTTGCAGCATGGCGACGAGGTTCGGTCCCGAGCAGTGCATCGGGATGATCACGTCGGCATCCATTGCCTTGAACTCCGCCACCGTCTGCTTCACGTAGTCCTCGGGCGCCGGGAACAGGTGAAAGCCGCCGAGCGCGGCGTGCAGCTTGTTCACGCCCGAGACCGCCATCGCCTGGCGCGCGGTGTTGATGATGCCCGCGTGACCGCAGGACGAGATCACTACAAGCCCTCGGCCCTTTACGTTGAAGCAGGTGCCGTGCTCGTTCACGTGCGCGTCCTGCACGGGCTTGCCGCCCGCCTTGGCGTTCTCCGCCGGCATGTCGCAGCCGGCGCCGTCCTCGCGCTTGTAGTACTGCACCAGCGTGTTCGGCAGCACGCGCTCGAAGCTCGTGCGCGCGATGGTCCCTGTGGTGAAGGCGTGGCCCTCGACCACTGTCGGCTGCTCGCAGTTCACGACGCGCACGCGGTGCTTGCCGAGGTCGCGCCGGTCGAGCACGCCCCAGTCGGTGAAGTGCCCGGGCGTGCGGCCGGCGTTCTTCCTCACGCAGAACAGGTCCTCGCCGCCGATGTACAGCGGCAGCTCGGCGGGCAGCTTGTCGCGGTATTTCTCCAGGTAGCCCATCAGGCCCCCGAAGTGATCGTAGTGTCCGTGGCTCGCGATCAGCGCCTGCGTCTTCGCGCCGTCGATGCCGAGGATCTCCATGTTGTTCAGGTACGCGTTCGGCGTGTAGCCGAAGTCGAGCAGCATCTGCTTGGTCTCGCCGCCGATGCGCGACTCCAGCTGCAGCGCGAGACCCCACTCGTTGTGCAGCGTCTTGCGGATGTCGTAGGGAGAGACCAGGCCCGCGCGGCGCATCTTCACCCATTTCGACTGGCCCACTCTCGGCGTGTCGTAGGCCGAGTCGGTGATCACGCGGATGGTGAGGCTGTCCACCGTGGGCACGCTCGAGAGTTTTGCGCCTTGCGCGAACGCGCCGCGCGCAAAGCCCAGCTGGGCGAGCGCGGCCGCGGTGGCCGAGCCCAATACGAAATTGCGGCGACGCAGATCGATGCTCATGCAACCCTCCCCCAAGTAGTTACGCCAGTACCGAAGATATTGCCCGCGCCGCTGCCCTTCGCGGACTAGAGCTTCTTCAGCGCACCCGCGGCGCGCACCGCGTCCTCGGCCGAGTCGAGGGCGAGGAAGGCGCGGAAGTTGCGCCCCACCGCGGTCGCCGAGAGCGCGCGGAAATTGATGCCCGCGTCCGCCATGGCGCGCGCGATCGCCGCCGTGGTGCCGGGCTTGTCCGCACCCTCGATGCGCAGCATGTGCATGTCCCCCGCCATGGCGAGCCCCGCCGCCTGCGCCGCCGCCGTCGCCTTCTTGCCCTTCACCGGCAGGACGAACAGCAGGCCCCGGCCCGGCATCTCCGTGGCGCGGCGTGCGAACGCGAACTCGAAACTGGCGCCCGCCTGCGCCACGGGGTCGAGGACGGCCGCGGCGCCGCCCGGGCGATCGTCGATCGTGGCCTTCCACATCTGCGCGCGCGTGACTTTGAGTTTCATGGTCCACCTCCTTTGGGCGTGCAAAGTATAGGCCCTCGGCGCATCCAGCGCTGCCTTGAACCACCAGGCTCAGCATCCCTCGCCGCTTTGCGCGAGGCACCCCTTCAGCGCCTCGAGCAGCCGCCGGAACTGGGGGTCCTCGGCGAGCAGGCGTCGCGCCGCCGCGCGCAGCTTGTCGATCGTCTCGCGCGGCAGCTGCAAGGTCGTCGGCAGGTTGCGGAACCAGTCCCGCTGCGCGCGGTCGGGGAGGTACTCGAACGCCACCTGCACGGGGTAGAGCTCTACGGCGTGCGGCGCCTCGAGGCGCAGGGCGCACTGCGCGCCCTTGGCGGCCGAGAGGCGATTGCAGGCAGCCACCGCGCGCGAGTCGGCGCGATACTCCGCGGCGATCTTGTTCAGCAGCTCCACGGTGTCGAAGGAGTAGTTGCCCAGCGGCACGTTGGCCGCCGTGCTGATCGTGTCGATGAGCCCCGGCACCGCGGGGCTCCGGTCGCGATCGGTCGCGGGATGGGTCGCCGCGTTGACGACGATCACCACCAGCTTGTCGAGGCGCTCCCGGTTGAGCATCTGCACGATGCTCCAGGGGTGATTCGGCGACAGGATCGCCTCGAGCGGCCCGCGCAGACCGATGTTGTCAGCGACGCCGCCGTCGGTCAGATGCAGGTACGGCCGCGCGGGCCCCGCCGCGGCGAGCGACAGGCGGTTCTCGGCGCGCGCTGTGCGCCGCGCATTGACGCGCGCGGCATGGTCCTTCACCGCGAGCTCGACCCAGGCGGGCTGCCGGTAGCCGCAGGTGCCGGCGTAGTTCCAGAAGGTGAGAGCGGTAAGGCCGCCGGGGAAGGCGGAGGAGGCGGCCGCGGCACGTGCCAGCTTCACCCCCGCCAGGTCCGAGCACAGCAAGTCGAACTGGTCCTGGATGAACGAAAAGGGCTGTCCCGTCGTCATGTCGGTGGCGTTCAGAATCACGAACGGGCGGCGGTTGCGCGCGATAACGTCGGCGTACGTGCCCCCGGCGAACACCTCGCGGTCGTAGAGCTCCGCGGCAAGGTCGCTGCGGCCGTAGGCCGGCGCGGCGAGCTTGAACCAGCTGGTGGGCGTCAGCGCGAGCCCGATGAGATCGCTCTGGATCCGGCGGTAGAGGAACTTGCCGGGGAATTCCTCGAACATCCTGTCGCCGCGCAGCGCGTAGTAGGCGGCGGGGAAGCTGCCGCCCGAGATCGACGAGATCACGTCCACCTCGTCGAGCAGCCGCACTTTCTTCGACTGCCACTCGATCATCGTGTCGCGCAGCGCCTCCAGCACGCCGTAGGCGAGCGCGGCGGCGCGCGTACCGCCCCCGGAGAAGGTGACGATGACGAACAGCCGGTCGGAGTTCTCGCCACCCTCGAGCCGATCGAAGCTGTAGCCCTGCCCCGGCAGGTACTGCTTGAGCGGCGGATTGCCGGGCTCGACCGACGCGCAGGAGGCGACGAGCAGCAGGCCGGTGAGCAATGCCCGCCTCACGGCTCGCCCTTACGGTAGAACCTGATTTCGCGGGGCTCCAGGACGCTCGTGTCGATGACCGTCACCGTGCGCTTGGCGGGGCGGTAGTTGGCCCGGCCGCCGAGCGAGAACTGGTGCGTGCCCGCGTCCACGCGCAGGACGTCGTTGGTGTAGCCGTTCTCCTCGCCGTCGATGTACGCCAGGCGCCGCGTCGGAAACGTGACTTTCACATACTCCATGGTGCGGCACCTCCCGGGCGCCGCCCCAGCACCCGCCCCGGTCGCGCTCCGGTGCTCCTGCCGTCGCGCCAGACGATCGCGCCGTTCACGATCACCGCCTCGATGCCTTTCGCCGGCTGGATCGGCCGCGCGAAAGTGGCCGCCTCGTCCACCGTGCCCGCGTCGAACACGGTGAGGTCGGCGGCGTAGCCTTCCTTCAGGATCCCGCGATCCTTCAGGCCAAACGTCTTTGCCGTGAGGCCGGTCATCTTGTGCACCGCGGTCTCCAGCGGGAAGAGCCCCAGCCCGCGCGCGTAGTGCCCGAGCACGCGCGGAAAGGTCCCCCACAGGCGCGGATGCGGCGCGGCGTCGTGCGGCAGGCCGTCGGAGCCGACCATGGTGTTCTCGAAGGCGAGGATGCGCTGCACGTCGGCCTCGTCCATGGAGAAATAGATCGCGCCCGCGGGCAGCAGCTTCGCGATCGCGTCCGCGGTGGCAAGTCCCATCCGCCTCGCGATCTCGGCGAGTTCCAGGCCGGCGAATTCCGGATGGGGTTTCGACCAGGTGACCAGTACCTTGGTGGCGACGTCCACGCGGCTCGCGGTGAGGATGGTGGACGAAGCGCAGTAGGGATAGCAGTCCAGGCCGATCGCCTGCTCGCGCATGCGCGCCTCGATGAGCGGCAGCGTCTCAGCCGTGCGGCCGTGGTTCGCTTTCCCCATCACCTTGTGGTGCGACACCACCACCGGCACGCCCAGCTCGCGCCCGATGCGGAAAGTTTCCTCCAGCGACGCCATCACGTGGTCGCCTTCGTCGCGCATGTGCGTGCAGTACAGGCCGCGGCGCGCGGCAAGCGGCCGGCACACTTCGATCACTTCCTCGGTGGTGGCGGCGCTCGCCGGCTCGTACCACAGGCCGGTGGACACGCCGATGGCGCCCGCGGCGAGCGCTTCATCCGCGAGCGCTCGCATGCGCGCGATCTCGTTCGCGTTCGCCGGGCGCTCGAGGTCGTCCATCGCCTGCACGCGCAGCGTCGAATGCCCCACCAGCAGCGCCGCGTTGGTCGCCGCGGGCTTCGCGCGCAGCTCCTCGACATAGGCGGCGAAGCTCGGAAAGCGGAACCAGCCGCCGCCCTCGTCAAGCAGATCGAGCGGCGGTACGGGCTTCACGCCGGCGGGCATCGGCGCGAGCGAGATGCCGCAGTTGCCCGCCACCACGGTGGTCACGCCCTGGCTCGCCTTGGGCGCCATCGACGGATCCGAAAGGAGCAGCCGGTCATCGTGCGTGTGCGCATCGATGAAGCCGGGCGCGACGATCTTTCCCGTGGCGTCGATCTGGGCCTCGGCGCGCGCGCCTTGCAGGTCGCCGAGCGCCGCGATGCGGCCGTTGCGCACTGCGACATCGGCCGCGAAGCGCGGCGCGCGCGTGCCGTCGATTACGGTGCCGCCGCGGATCAGCAGGTCGAATTGCCCGGTCATGGCAGCGCCATTCTGGCACTAGAATCGCGCCATGGCGCCCGCGTTTCGACCGTTGCATCCGCTGTTCGCCGCCGAAGCGGA
>DASTTC010000160.1:0-5441 GCA_035760345.1 Burkholderiales bacterium
AAAGGCTGGCTCGAGCAGCCCGGACGGCTGCAGCCCCAGGTCGTCAACAAGGCCAAGGAATGGATGGACGGCGAAGGCGAGAAAGCCCTGGGCGACTGGGACATCTCCCGCGACCCGCCCTACTTCGGCATCCGCATCCCGGATATCGCCGAGGAAAAGTACCTGTATGTCTGGCTGGACGCGCCGATCGGGTATCTCGCGAGCTTCAGCAACTACTGCTCGAAGGCCGGCCTCGATTTCGAGGGATTCCTGCAGGACCCGGGCACCGAGCAAGTCCACTTCATCGGCAAGGACATCATCTATTTCCACACCCTGTTCTGGCCCGCGATGCTGAAGTTCGCGGGCAAGCCGTACAAGGTGCCCGACCACGTCTACGTGCACGGCTTCATCACCGTGTCCGGGGACAAGATGTCCAAGTCGCGCGGCACGGGCATCAGCCCGCTGCGCTACCTGGAACTGGGCATGAACCCGGAGTGGCTGCGCTACTACATCGCCGCGAAGCTGAACGCCAACGTCGAGGACCTCGACTTCAATCCCGAGGATTTCATGGCGCGCGTGAACAGCGACCTGGTCGGGAAGTACGTCAACATCGCGAGCCGCGCGGCGAGCTTCATCGCCAAGCACTTCAACGGCGAGTTGTTCGATTTCGGCGCCGCGCCCGCGCCAGGATGGGCCGCCGCCGTGGCGATCGACAACGAGGTGGCCGCCGCCTACGAGGGGCGGGAGTTCGGCAGGGTCGTGCGCGAGATCATGGCGGTGGCGGACCGCGTCAACCAGCAGTTCGACCAGGCCAAGCCCTGGGAGCTGGCCAAGGATGCTTCGAACAGGGAGCGCCTGCATCGTGCCTGCAGTGATGCGATTCACGCGTTCTTCACGCTCACCGTCTACCTCGCACCCCTGTTGCCGGCCACGGCGACGCGCGTTGCGCGCGAATTGTTTGGCCTGGACCGGGCGCTCAGCTTCGACGACCGGAAACTGCGCTGTGCCCGCATCCGGCCCTTCAAGCACCTGATCGAGCGGGTCGAGGAAAAGCAGCTCGACAACCTGTTCGACGTCCGCTCGGCCCCCCAGAGCGCCGCCCCGCAACGCCACGCCGAGAAACAACAGCACGCCGCCAAGGAGCAAGCCGTGTCCGACACCATTACCATCGACGACTTCAACAAGCTGGACCTGCGCGTGGCGCGAATCGCCCGGGCGGAACAGGTCGAGGGCGCCGACAAACTGCTCAAGCTCACGCTCGACGTGGGCGGAAGTACACGCACGGTGTTCGCCGGCATCAAGTCCGCCTACGACCCGGCGGCCCTCGAAGGCAGGCTCGCGGTGGTGGTCGCCAACCTCGCGCCGCGCACCATGAAGTTCGGGGTCTCGGAGGGCATGGTCCTCGCGGCCTCGGGCGAGGGTGCGGGCATCTTCCTCGTCTCGCCGGATGCGTCGGCGCAACCCGGCATGCGCGTAAAATGACCCCACCGCGGCCGCCGCGCCGCATGGCGCTCGACGCATGATCGAACAGCCCAGCCGCACGCTCGTCTGCAGCATCGTGTTCCTGGACATCGTCGACTACTCGACGAAGCCGGTGGCCGAGCAATTGGTCCTCAAGCAGGCGTTCAACAAGCTGCTCAGCTCGGCCCTGGAAAACGTGGCGGCGCGCGACCGTGTCGTGTTGGACACCGGCGACGGCGCGGGCATCACTTTCCTCGGCGACCCCGAAGATGCGCTGTTCGTCGCCATGTCGCTGCGCGCGGCCGCGCGCGCCGAAGCGAGCGGCGCCATCGCCGTGCGCATCGGCATCAATCTGGGACCGGTCCGCCTGGTCAAGGACATCAATGGGCAGATGAACATCATCGGCGACGGCATCAACGTCGCGCAACGGGTGATGACCTTCGCGCAGGCCGGGCAGCTCCTCGTGTCGCGCTCCTTCTACGAGGTGGTCTCCTGTCTGTCCCTCGATTACGCCAGCCTGTTCAGCTATGCCGGCGCCCGCACGGACAAGCACGTGCGCGAGCACGAGGTGTACTCGGTGGGCATCGGTACGGACGCCGCGCGGCGCGTCATCGAGACCGGCTCGCGCCGCGTGGCGCCGCGGCGCGGCGCGCCGCGGCTGATCGGCGAGCTCACCGACATCAGGCCGTTCGGCGTGCACCGCATCGCGCTGCTTTCGGCACTACTCGCCTTTGCGCTGCTGGTGAGCGGTGGCGCCGCCGTACGCGCGCAGATGGACTTCCCGCCGCTTGCGCGCAAGCCGCCGCGCGAACAGCTGCCAGCGCCCGTCCGTGCCGGCGACGCCAAACCCGCTGCGCCTGCAGCCAGGGAACCGGACGCGAAACCCGCACTTGCAGCTGCCAAGCCCACGATGGCAACTGAAACCCGGCGGGTGACGCGTTCACCCACTTCCGCGACCGCGATCGCCGCTGGCACGCTTGAACTCTCGATCTTGCCCTGGGGCGAGGTGTACGTCGACGGCAAGCGCCGCGGCGTCAGCCCGCCGCTCAGGACGATCGCGTTGCCCCCGGGCGCGCACACGGTAGAAGTCCGCAATACTTCGTTCCGGTCCCACGTCCTGCACGTGCAGGTGGCCTCCGGCGAGCAGGTCCGAATCCGGCATCGCTTTCGCTGATCGCACTCTCGCGGTATCTTCCGCCAAGGAGCCTAGGGGGAAGCGCCGACGTGTACCGCCGCAGCCGGGCCGCAAGCAACAGAATCAGGCAGTTGACGACGCTATTGGCGGCGGCGTTGCTGCTCGCCGGCTGCCAGAGCGGGCCGTGGCGCGACATGAAGGAGGGCTTCAAGGAAGCGTTCGCCGGGTCCAAGCGCAAGGGCGAGCCGGCGCTCGCCATCGGCATTCGCCAATACGAGGACGGCAAGTACCCGGAGGCCTCGGAAAGCCTGCACGGCGCCCTCAACCAGGGCCTGTCGTCCGCGGATCGGGTCAAGGCGCACAAGACGCTGGCATTCATCAACTGCGTTTCCAGCCGCCCGGCCGCGTGTCGCGAGGAATTTCGCCGCGCGCTCGCCATCGACCCGGCTCTCGAGCTGGTTGCGGCCGAGGCCGGTCACCCCATCTGGGGTCCGGTGTTCCGCGCCGTCAAGACCGGCCGCTAGCCACCGGCGTCTGCCCCGTGGAAGCGCACAAGCTCGGCCGCTTCGAGGTCCTCACTGAGATCGGCCGCGGCGCCATGGGCATCGTGTACCAGGCCAAGGACCCGATGCTCGAGCGCACCGTCGCCATCAAGACCATCAACATGGCCATGGACCGCGACGGCGCGGAGATGTACGAAAAGCGCTTTTATCAGGAGGCGCGCGCCGCCGGCGGGCTCAACCATCCCAACATCGTCACCGTCTACGACATCGGCAAGACGGACACCGAATGCTACATGGCGATGGAGTATATCGAAGGCGCCGAACTGCGCACCTTGCTGCTGCCCGGCAAGCCGCTGCCGGTGGCGCGCGCCCTGTCCATCGCCGCGCAGGTGGCCGAGGGGCTGGCCTACGCCCACGAGCGCGGCGTGGTGCATCGGGACATCAAGCCGGCCAACATCATGGTGCCCGACAGCGGCGCGGTGAAGATCACCGACTTCGGCATTGCGCGCATGCGCTCGTCCAACGTGCAGACGCAGACCGGCATGATGATGGGCTCGCCCAAGTACATGTCGCCCGAGCAGGTGATCGGCAAGCGGGCCGACCACCGCTCGGACATTTTTTCGCTCGGCGTGATCCTCTACGAGATGCTGACCGGCGCGGCGCCCTTCATCGGCGAGAGCGTCAACGCGGTGATGTACCAGATCGTGAATTTCGCGCCGCCGGCGCCGAGCGCCATCAACCCGGCGGCGCCGGCGGCGCTGGATGCCATCGTTGCGCGGATGCTGGCGAAGTCGATCGATGATCGTTATCAGAGCGCCGCGGAGGTCGCGCGCGGCCTGCGCGAATGCGAACAGCAACTGCGTGGCGATCCGGCCGCGACGTCGACGCTGCCGCTTGGCACGCCCGCAGCCGTGCCCGCACCGGCCGTGGTGAACCCCGAAGTAAAGGCTGCCGTCCTGGCGCAGACCGTGGAGCGCTCGCGCCGCGCGGAAACCGCCGAGACGCCGGCCGACGCGCCGCCCGCGCGCGGGCTGTCGCGCACCTTCGATTCCCTGGAAGCCACGCAGCGCCTGGTCGCGCTGAGCGACGCCGCGCGACAGGACGATCCGATGGCCAATACCCTGCCGCTGTCCATGCAGACCTCCACCACTGACCTGAACGGCGGGTGGCAGACTCGCGACACGCTGGTCGTCGCCGCCGCCGCGCTGAGCGGCCTCATCGCCGCGGTACTCATCGTGCTGCTTTGAGGTCGCGGCGCCGCTAGGCGCTGCGCGTCAGGACGCGCCGCCGCAGCTCCCCGGCATGGCCGTGATGGGATAGCCGCGGCAATTCCAGCCCACCTTGCCGCCCTGCAGGCTCGGCGTGATGGATATCTCGATCGCGTTCTTTTCGTTCCAGCCGCGGATGGCGCCGTTGGGCTCGACGATCCACTTCATTTCGCCGTGCTTGCCGTCGCTGCGCGCCACCAGCTTGACGTCCTTTCCCGACCCGGCAACGCTGTGCGCTTTCTCCGCTGCCGCCGCCACCTGCTGGCGCGCCGGATCGGCGCCTGCGATCAGCGCCCGCGCGGCGTCCCGCGCATCGCTGCCGGCCATTTGCGGCAGCACATACGCAACGGCAACAAAACCCGCCAGCGCCAGAATCGCCACGACAATAAGAACGGTGCGCATAGTACTGGTCCCCCCTTCATCCGGACCTTCCGCCCGAGCGGGATGGAAGGATAGTATTTTATGCAGCTTACCACGGCGTACCCGGTCTTTTGCGGCGTGGATTGCCGTCCTGGAGATGTTTTGCAAGTCCACACGATGCTGGTGCGTATCGGCGGGCGCGTACAGCGCGTCGGCTTCCGTGACGCCATGGTCCGTGAAGCCGAACGCTCGGGCGTCACGGGCTGGGTGCGCAATCGTGCCGACGGCGAGGTGGAGGCGCTGCTGCAGGGCGAATCTGCCGCGATCGAGGCCGTCCTGGCGTGGGCCCGGCACGGGCCTCCCGCAGCGCGCGTCGAGCGCGTCGACTGCGCACCCGCACCCGGGGAACCGCCCCGCTACGCCCGCTTCGAGCGCTGGCCGAGCGGTTGATCGCGCACCGGCTCGCGCCGCTTGAGTGCGTTGATCGTGGAAAAAGCCCACGGCCTGCAGGCAATGAGCAGGCCCACGCCCTCCCGCCGCCGTGCTGGCAGCGTCGAGTCCACCTCCGCGAGCTCGTTGAACTCCGCTGCCAGGCGCTCGAGCCGCCGCCGCAGCATGGCGGCCGAGGCGCTTGAAAGATCGCGCGCCTCGAAGCGCAACAGTTCCAGCGCGCCATCGAATCGCGAGCGCAGGAACTCGGACGTGACGCGCAAGCCGTAGGCCTTCTTCACCGGC
>DASTTC010000161.1:0-9316 GCA_035760345.1 Burkholderiales bacterium
ACGCAGTACCGCGCGGCCTGGAACTGGCGCCTCAGCGACCGCCTCGCCGGCACGCTGAGCGCCGACCGCAGCCAGTCGCTGGTGAATTACGGCGACTTCCGCGACCCCGCGCAGCGCAACCTGCGCACCAGCGAGAACCAGTCGCTCACCGTGGACACCTGGATCATCGGCGGCTGGCACCTCACCAGCACGCTGCTGCAGCAGGAGTCGCGCAACTCGGTGAGCTTCCTGCAGGAGCGCGGCTTTCGCCAGCGCGGCGGCGATTTCGGCGTGAAGTACCTCGCCGGCTCGGGCAGCACGCTCGCCGTGCTGCGCCGCTGGCTGAGCGGCGAGTACGTCGAGCGCGGGCTGGATGCGGCCAACTTGATCGACGACGCGTTCCTGCGCACCGAAACCGAGGCCGTGGTTTCGTGGGTGCTCACCGGCCGCTCGGTGCTCGACGGCCGGCTCGCGCACATCGAATACGAATCCGTCAACTTCGCGCAGCGCGACTTTACCGGCAACACCGCGAGCCTCGGGCTGCGCTGGGAAGCGACGGCGCGCCTGGGCCTGGATTTCGGCGCGAGCCGCAGCGTGAGCCCGTCGTCCGACGCCTTCCAGCGCCGCGTGGAGCGCCGCTATAGCGCGGGCGCCGCCTGGGAGATCGGCCCGCGCACCGCGCTCAAGGCGAGCGTGTACGCCGGCGAGAGCGATTTCCGCGAGCCGGTGCTGGCCTTCGCCGGGCCGCCGCGCGAGGACCGCTTCACCGGCTGGTCGCTCGGCTGGGACTGGCAAGTGCACCGCCTGGCCACTCTCACCGCGAGCGTGCAACGCCAGCGGCGCACCTCCAGCGACGCCGCTTTCGATTACCGCGGCGCCATCGGCACGCTCGGCGCGTCGCTCGTCTACTGAGCGTTAGTACAAATTAGCTATTGACGCACTGTCGCGCATCGACATATATGCCCCTCAGGGGGCTACAGGCCGACTGTCGACAAGGACAATTTGCCCATAGCCGCGTACTCATCAGGGGAGGGTCTGGGCATGCGCGCTTTCGTGTTTCGCTTGGCTTCAGGGGTGACGCTAGGCTTGCTTTCGCTCGCGGCGCTTGCTCAACCGACAATCAACGGTGATTTCGTGTTCACGGAGAACCGCGGCGCGACTTCGCTGTTCGCAGCCGGTCACTCCTTTATCATCGGGGCGACGAACATTACCCCATCCGGGTCCGGGACTGCAGTCACTGCGACGCATGTGCCCGCCGGGAGTGGACCGGACTACGCGATTTCATTTGTACCCTTCCCTGTGTTCCCGAACCAGTATGCGGTCAGGGCGCCCTATGCAGGGCAAACGGGGCAGTGGGACATTGCCGCGACCAACGCTGCTGGCACCACGGTCAAGCGCACGCATACGCTTGACGATATCAGGATACTGCCGCTGATCGCCGACTTGACGGCTACCGGCCCGGCGCTCGCGCCGCACCTGTCGTGGGACGCGGTCAGCTTTGCGGCTTTTCCGAGCTTCTGCTCTGCGCCGCCGGCGGGCGGGGGCAGCTGGGGCGAATGCGCGGTCGGGTACGACTTTTTCAACTACCAGGTCGAGGTGCGGGAGATTACGGGGACGCCAGGTGTGTCGCCGATCATTTTCACCTCGGCGAACATGAATACCTCTACGCCGGACATGACTCCGCTGCCCACCGAGTTCGACCTCCCGCTCGGCCTGCTGGAGGCCGGTCACAGCTATCTCATCGGCTTGCGGCTCAACCACTTCGAGCTCGAGCAGATCACGCAGCCGTTTCCGGATGCCCGCTTCTTCTCGCCGCTGGAGAATCGCTCGATCGCCTACCTCGAGTTCACGACGGCGATCCCCGAGCCCGAAACCTACGCGCTGCTGGTGGCGGGGCTGGGGCTGCTCGGGTTCGTGGCGCGGCGCAGGCAAACACTGCCCGCCGCCTGAGCAGCGACCGCACCCGCTAGGCCATTGGTACTAAAGTGCTATTGCGGGCGGGTGGCGCTCCCGGTAAGGTGCATTGGTTCAAAAGGGAGCAGGAGAAAGCCGTGAAAGCCTGGCTCGTTGCCGCCGTGCTCGCTCTGTCCGTCCCGGCGGCGAATGCGCAAACGTATGTCAGCACCGATGTGCCGAAAAACATCTCCGCTGGCGGGGCGGTCACCGTTACCTCGACCCTTTGGGTGCCGGGCCCGCTCTTCATCGACTCGCTCACCGTGCAGCTCAGGGTGATCCACGGCTGGAATTCCGATCTCGACCTGTTCCTCGTCGGACCGACCGGCATCAGCGTGGAGCTCTCGACCGACAACGGTGGCGCCAGCGACAACTACTTCAACACCGTCTTCGATGACACGGCGGCCACCGCCATCACCAGCGGCACCGGGCCCTTCGCCGGCACTTACCGGCCCGAGCAGCCGCTGGCGACTTTTCAGAACACGAGCGCAACGGGACTATGGACGCTGCGCATCTCGGATGACTTGTTGGGCTTCGGCGGCACTCTGGAGGACTGGCGGCTGACATTCATGGCCATCGCCATTCCCGAGCCCGATACCTACGCGCTCCTGCTCGCCGGCCTTGGCCTGCTCGGCTTCGCCGCGCGCCGCCGCAAGACCTTCGGGGGCTAAGGGGAAGGATGCTCCGCTGCACGCCGCTGCTCACTGCGCTGGTCGCGCTTGCTGCCGCAAGCCTGCCGGCGAACGCGACCACCACGTACGTCAATCCGATGGGCGACACCGACGGCAGCGAGCGCTGCCTCGAGGGCTACCAGTGCGCCGGCGGCAGCTACGACGGCGCGCTGTCGCTCATCAGCATCTTCGAGAAGGACCTGGGCTTCGCGCCCGGCAGCTTCAGCCGGGTCGACGACGCCTTCGACACGATCTGGACCAACACCCTCGCCTTGGGCGGGGAAGTCCAGGCGCTCGCGCGCTACGCCAGCGACCGCTCCAAGCTCGGCTTCGACGCCGGCGCCGGCTACGTCAATCTCACCAACGTGGTGAGCGACGGCAAGGTGCGCGTCAACCACATGCCAGGCTGGTTCGGCGACACGCATGCGGGGGATCTGGTCAAGGTGACCGACAGCTGGATCACCATCCCGCTCGCCGAGGGCGTGCCGTTCGCCTTTGTGCTCAACGACGTGACCATGGACTACAAGATCACGTCGAACCCGGACGGTGGCGCGGGCTCGGCGGGCTATGCCAATTCGGGGCTCACGCACCTCGATTACATGGTGACCTACCAGGTGCCCGGCGCCACGCCGCACTTCTTCATCGCCTGGGAGGACCGCAATCCGCTCCTGGGCCACATGGGCGACCAGGACTACAACGACCTGGTGATCGAGGTGCGCTACGCCAACCCGGTGCCCGAGCCCGAGACCTACGCGCTGTTGCTCGCAGGCCTAGGCCTGTTCGGCTTCGTCGCGCGCCGCCGCAAGGCGGCGCTGCGCGCCTTCGCCTAGGCACGCGGCGACGATGATACGTAAGCTTCTGAAACTCTTCGCGCTGGCGACGGTTGCGGCGGTAACCCCCGCGCAGGCGGTGCTCATCGGCGGCGTCGAATTCCCGCAGGGCATGGCTTCCTTTGCGGACTCGGTGGTCTCGTATGCGCCGGGCCCCACGGCGCCCACGGCGCCGCACCAAGGCGCGTTCAACGCTCTCGGGGCGCCGAACTACAACGGCGTGAATAGCTGCGCGAGCCAGGCGGCATGCACGTTCGTGTCGTTGGGCGACGGCGGCTCGATCGTGCTGCGCTTCGACGACAACCGCCTCACCGGCAGCGGCAGCAGTGCGGCAGACCTCTGGATCTTCGAGATCGGCCCGCAGGTGGAGGCCATGTTCGTCGACATCAGCATGGACGGCGTCAACTGGCAAGAGGTGGGGAGGGTGGGCGGCAGCACGGCCGGCGTGGACATCGACGCCTACGGCTTCGGGCTGCTGCACCAGTTCGCTTTCGTGCGCCTCACCGACGATCCGGACGCCGACGGACAGACCGGAATCACAGTCGGCGCGGACATCGACGCGCTGGGCGCGATCTCCACGGTCGCCGTCATTCCCGAGCCGCAGAACTACGCGCTGCTGCTCGCGGGCTTGGGCCTCATGGGCTTCGTTGCGCGCCGCCGGCACGCTACCAGTACTGCCACTGCCCGGCGGTAACGACGTACACCGCGAGGCAGGCATTGGTGACGGCGTGGGCGACGATACAGTCGCCCAGCCGCTTGGTGCGCCACATCCAGGCGTTGTAGATCACGCCCGCGGCGAGGCCCACGTCCCAGTACTGCCCGTGCTCCACGGCGAACAGCAGCGCCGTGGCCACGAACGTGAACGGCGTGTAGGTGCCCAGCGGCACCGAGCGGAAGTCATGCCGGATCAACCAGCGCGGCAGCCAGGCGCGCCAGAAGAGCTCCTCCAAGATCGGCACCAGAATGACCGCGCGCGCGGCGCGCAGGGCGAGCGCGACCGGGTCGGTGCGCGCCTGCGCGGGGAATGAAGGTCCGTCCATCCCGAAGAGCGCGTCGCGGTAACCCGGGAAGAGCAGGTCCGGCGCGATCCACAGCGCGAACACTCCGACCCCCACAGCGGCCGAGCCCGCAATATTCCCGACCGAAAGATCGATGACGCGGCGGCTGAAGACGAGCAGCACCGCGCCGAGGACCAGCACCCAGAGCGCGAGCTCGGCCCTGGGTGCGAGGCCGAGCGCCGGCAGCCCCGCGAGCAGCGCGATGAACGCGGCGAAGGGCAGCACATAGGGGAGCGAAGGCGGCCGCGGCATGTCGGGAGCATACGCATTCGCCGCAGCAAACATTCCGCCGGAAAAGCGGATCGGGGGATTAGTGCTTTGTAGCCATTGACCCTGCCTTGCCGTCTCGGTACTGTGCCTGCGGTACAGGAGGAGAAGAAATGGCGTCTTTCGCTAAGCTCGTTCTCGTCGTCGCCGCAGCCCTGCTCGGTACGGCTCCAGCCTCCGCCCAGGTCATCTTCACGGAAGATTTCAGCGCCGTCACCGCCGATCCTTTCCTCGATCTCGGAGCCGGCAACACGAGCGAACGATGGGCGAGCACGCTCTACGCCGAGGATCCCGTCGACGGCGACAGCCAGTGGCAGTTCTTCGAGAACAGCTACCTCGCGTTCAACAATGATGGCTCCGGCAACAAGGCGATCCTGCTGAACGAAGCGGCGGGCTCCGTGAATGCCGGCGTGGCGATGAAGACCCCCGGCCTGTCGGTGATTGCGGGGCAGACCTACTCGCTGAGCTTCGACCACTGGGGCGACAACGTGCCCGGCACTTACAGCTTCACGGTCGAAGTCGACACTATCCTGCTGCCGATCGTCACGCGCTTCTTTGCGGCGGCGGGAACCGGCAGCTTCCTGCGGGAGACGTTCAACTTCATCGCGCCGGACAACGAGGTCGTAATCACCTTCACCGACCAGACGCTCAGCGGCTTCACCTCCGGCATCATCGACAACATCGCCGTCGCGCTCATCCCCGAGCCCGGCACCTACGCGCTGCTGCTCGCCGGCCTCGGGCTGCTGGGCTTCGTCGCCACCCGCAGACGCGGATCGCTGCGCGCCGCGTAGGAAATGGGGTCTGTCCCCATGAACAAGCTAGCGCGGCCGGCCTTGTGCCTGATCGCCAGCGCCGCGCTTGCCGCGCCGGGCCTCGCATCGGCCGAGGAGATCTACTCGACGTTCGGACCTTCCAGCGCCTTCAACAACACCAGCGCGATCGTCGTCGGGCCGGTCGGCTCCGCGAACCTCGCCCACGCGGCGCGTTTCGATTCCCTGCTACCCTTCACGGTAGATTCGTTCGACCTGCCTTTGAACGGATTCGACGGCGATCCGGTGACGTTCAGTCTGCACAGCAGCACGGGCGGTCTGCCCGGCGCGGTGCTGCACAGCGAAGTCGTCAGTATCTTCAGCATTCCTTCGACGGTGGCGATCCATCACATCGACTTCAGCGACTTTGACGCCACGCTGCAGGCCTCCACCCCCTATTGGTTTTCCGTCAGCATGGTCGCGCCCTTGCCGACGCAGAACAACGGCCAGTGGTGGTTCAACAACCAGGGCTACGTCGGCCTCGCGACGCGTACTGCTGACGGGCGTATCTGGAACCACCAGGCGACCCTCGCCACGCCGGCCTTCCGCGTCAACGGCACCTTGCTCGCCATCCCGGAGCCGCAGACCTACGCGTTGCTGCTTGCCGGCCTCGGCCTGCTCGGCTTCGCCGCGCGGCGCATTCGCGGCACTCAACCAGGCTTCGCTTGAAGGCGACGAAAATGATGCAGAAGTTCATTGCCACGGCAGCTCTTATTGCGCTTGGCGCTGGTTTTCCCGGCGCATTGCTAGCCGCGCCAGTCACTGTCTTCTTTACGGATTTCGACGGTTCCTTGCCTGCCGAGATTGCCCCAGGCTCAGCGACACTCACCGGCGTTCAGGGGTACGCCGGACTCGGTCCCGCCGGCAATCAGTTCGGCGGCAACTTCCTGCGCAGTGCTACCGGCAATATCGTGACACTGACCCTGAATGAGCTGCCCGCGCACGACACCATCAGCCTCGCGTTCTTGTTCGCGGCGATCGACTCGCTCGACGGCACCGGTACGTTCCCGGCAGGCGACTTCTTCAAAATCGTGTTTGACGGCGAGACGCTGTTCAGCGAATCGTTCGCCAACGCAACGCCGACTCAGATCCAGAGCTATGTTCCGCCGCCCGGCGTGGTGCTTGCGCGTCACGCCGAGCTTGGCTTTACACCGGGCGGCGCTGCCACCAACTACTCGGACAGTGCCTACAATTTCGGCGCCGATCCGCGCTTTGCCAACTTCGCACACTCCGCTTCGTCGGCAACAATTGATTTCTTCATCTTTGGCGAGGGCAACCAAAGTCTGGACGATGAATCGTGGGCCATGGATAACCTGAGCGTGAGCGTCACGACGCTGGCCATCCCGGAACCCGAGACCTACGCGCTGCTGCTCGCCGGCCTGGGCCTGCTCGGCTTCGCCGCGCGCCGCCGCCTCAAATAGGGACAGTCGATTAGCTATTTGTAGCCATTGCCTGCCGGCGCGCCGGGAGCAATGATGGCTGCCGCGGAGGAACGCATGAAGCAAGCTCTCGTCGGTGTGCTGCTGTCGCTTGCCTGCGGCAGCCTGGGCGCGCAGACGCTTTTTTTCGACGACTTCAACAACGAGACGCCGGACCTCAACGCGGTGCCCTCGGGTTGGACGGTGACGGGCGGCTCGGTCGACATCATCGGCTCGGGCCCCAACGGCGTGTTGTTCGATGGGCGGCCCGGCAACGGCTACTACATCGATCTCGACGGCAGCACCAACAACGCCGGCCTGCTCTCCTCCCCCTCGCTGTCATTCGCCGCCGGCACGACCTACGAGTTGAGCTTCGACCTCTCCGGCACGGGCGCCCAACCGAACAGCATGATCTACGGCATCAACTTTGTTTCCGCCCTGGCGCCCGACGTCCTGCTCCCGGTGACCCTGTCCAGCAGCCCGAACTTCACCCGCTTCAGCCTGCTCTTCGCCACGCCGGTCGCCACCAGCGGCCGGGTGGTATTCGACCACCAGGGTGGCGACAACAACGGTCTGCTGCTCGACGACGTGCGGGTCGCGGTCGCCATCCCGGAGCCGGAGACCTGGGGCTTGCTGCTCGCCGGCCTCGGCCTGCTAGGTTTCGCGGCGCAGCGCCAAAGAAGATGAAGCGCGGATTGCACCTGCGGGCCGCGATCGGCGCGGCGCTTCTCTGGCTGGCGGCGCTTGCCCCAGCCCAGGCGCAGTCGGTGCTCTACGCGACCGGCGTCGGCTCCGGGCCGGGGGCGGGATTGAGCGCGCTCTATACGGTGGACCCATTTACCGGCGCCTCCACGCTCCTCTGGAACTTCCCGGGAATCCACATCTACAACGGCGGCCTGGCGTACGACGCGGCCAGCGACAAACTTTATGCGACGGGCGTCGAGGATTCGAGCACCGGCACGAGCCGGCTGTTCGCGATCGATCGCTTTACGGGCGCGGTCACCTCCTTGCCGGGCATCGACAGCAGCATCAATCTTTCCTCCGGTGGGCTGGCGATCCACCCCCAGAGCGGCGTCATGTACGCCACCGGGAGCAACGGGTTCCAGAGCCACGCGCTTTTTACCCTCGACACGAGCACCGGGGCGGCGACGCTCATCGGCCAGGCCGGCGGCCAGTGCTGCGCCGTGCCGTTCGGCTTCAACCTGAATGGCCTGGGCTTCCGCGACGACGGGACGCTGTTTGCGAACGGCTTCACCCTGGACGCCACGACCAGCGAAGCTGCGTACTCGCATCTGTTCACGGTCAATCTCCAGACCGGGGCGGCAAGCGATATCGGTTCTCACGGCGTCACCGCAGGGCGCCTGCTCGCCTATAGCGGGCTCGCGTTCCGCGACGACGGCACGTTGCTGAGCCTCGGTTCCATGAGCGCTTCCGCGGGCGGGCTGTATTCGGTCGATCCGGCGACCGGCGCGGCGACGTTGCTGGGTGGAACGCTGGTGAATTACGGGGTCGACGGCGGCCTGGCGTTCGCGCCGCTCGCCGCCATCCCGGAGCCGCAAACCACCGCGCTGCTGCTCGCCGGCCTCGGCTTGCTCGGCTTCGCCGCGCGGCGCCGCCTCAAATAGGGACAGTCCCCATTTAGGGGAAAATGGGGTCTGTCCCCATTTTCCTTTCTGCTGCTTGCGGTGCTGTGTTTCCCGGCGTGGGCGCTCGACCACCGGGAGCTCGCGCTCGTCGTCAATACGCTCGATCCGCTCAGCGTCGAGATCGGCAAGTACTACGCGCGCAAGCGCAAGATCGACTTCCAGAACGTGGTGCGCGTCGCCTTCGAGCCCAAGGCCGCCCTGTCCAAGGAGGAATTCGAACTCATCAAGCAGCAGGTGGACGAACAAGTGCGCCCGCAGGTGCAGGCGTTCGCGCTCGCCTGGGCGGCGCCCTGGCGCGTGGAGTGCATGTCGATCACTTCCGCGTTCGCCTTCGGCTTCGATCCCGCCTCGTGCGCCTGGGGCTGCAAGCCGACGCCGTTCAGCCGGTACTTCGCCTCGGCCACCCGTGCACCCTACGCCGAACTCGGCATCCGCCCGGCGATGGCGCTGGCCGCGGCGAGCCTGGAAGAGGCGAAGGCGCTCATCGACCGCGGCGTAGCCGCCGACGGCACTCACCCGGAGGGCGCGGCGTATCTCCTCATCACCCCCGACGCCGCGCGCAGCGTGCGCAGCCCCGGCTACCTGCTCGCCCGGCGCGTCGCGAAGGGAAGGATTCCCGTGAAGGTGCTGCAGCAGGACACCCTCACTTACCGCACCGACGTGCTGTTCTACTTCACCGGCGCGG
>DASTTC010000162.1:0-3324 GCA_035760345.1 Burkholderiales bacterium
GCGCGCCAGGCGCAGATGATCGGCTACCTCGACGCGTTCGTGTTCTTCATCGCGACCTCGCTCGTCGTGCTGCCGCTGGTGTTCCTGATCCGGCTGAAGCGTCCGGCCAGGCCTTAGTCGGCGCGGTAGCGGCGCACGACCTCCGCGTCCGGGTCGGCGCCCAGTCCCGGCCCCATCGGCACCGGCAGTTCGCCTTTCTTCGGCGCGAGCGCCGCGCCGTAGAGCGAAGCGTCGGCCCACAGGTAAAAGTATTCGAAGCGCGCCTGCGGCGCCAGCGCGGCGATGAGGTGCAGCGTGGCGAGCGCGCCGGGACCGAAGTAAGGGGAGTGCGGTGCGAGCTTCACCCCGCGCCCAGCGGCGAGCTCCGCCACGCGCCGGAACTCGGTGACGCCGCCCACTTTGGTAACCGAGGGCTGCGCGTATTGCACGGCCTTCGCGTCGAACAGGGCCCGGAATTGAGTCGCGAAGCAGCAGTTCTCGCCCGCCGCAATGGGGAGCCCGCAGGCCTCGCCCACCGCGCGCAGCCCCGCCCCATCCTCGGGCGGGAACACCGGCTCCTCGAACCACGCGAGGCCGAGCGGCGCGAGGCGCTTGCCCACCGCAATCGCGTCCCCGACGCTCCATTCGCAATTGACGTCGAGCAATAGCGGCGCCTCGCGCGGCACGACGGCGCGCGCCGCGGCGATCACGGGCTCCGCCACTTCGTGCAACTTGATCGCGCGGAAGCCTTCGCCAAGCGCCTGCTCGCAGTAGCGAGCCACGAGCGCGCTATCGGCATAGCGCAACAGGCTCGCGTAGCACTCGAGTCGCTCGCGCGTCGCCCCGCCCAGCAGCGCGTGCAGCGGCTTGCCGGCCGCCTTGCCGGCGATGTCCCAGAGCGCGATGTCGAGCCCGGAGAGCGCGAACGCAGTGATGCCGAAGCGCCCGAAGATGTGCAGGCGCTTCTGGATCGCGGCGTGCAGGCCCGCGATATCCGCGGCGTCGTGACCCAGCGCGATCGGCGCGATCATTTCGTTCACCGCGGCGACCACCGCGCGCCGGCACGAGTACGAGAACGCTTCGCCCCAGCCGGTGACGCCGGCGTCGGTCTCCACGCGCACCAGGCAGAAATCGAGCGCGCGCCAGCCGCCCGAGCCGAGCGCCCAGGAGTCCGCGCCGTAGCGGCTCGGGATGGAGAGCGGCACCGCCTCGACGCGCGTGATCTTCATGCGCTGCCGAGCGTGCGAGCGAGCGCGAAGGCGTTCTTCAAGGCGTCTGCCGTGGCCACGCCCTTGCCGGCGATGTCGTAGGCGGTGCCCTGCGCCGGCGTGGTCACCGGCATGGGAAGCCCGCCGAGCAGCGTCACCCCGCGCGCGAAGCCGAGCAGCTTGATCGCGATCTGTCCCTGATCGTGGTACATCGTGACCACCGAGTCGAAGGCGCCGTCGCGCGCGCGCAGGTACACGGTGTCGGCGGGAAACGGCCCGCTCGCCTCGATGCCGCGCGCGCGCGCCGCGGCCACCGCGGGCGCGATGACGTCGATCTCCTCGCGGCCGAAGGCGCCGCCCTCGCCCGCGTGCGGGTTCAACGCCGCCACGGCGATGCGCGGCGGCGAGAACCCGGCGCGGCGCATCTGCGCATCGGTGAGCGCGATCGCCTCCAGCACGCGCTCGCGCGTCAGGTGCGCGCAGACCTGCGCGATCCCGATGTGCGAGGTCACGCGCGCGTTCCACAGCTTGCCGAGCACGTTGAACTCGCCCACGGGCTTGTTCCAGCCGAGGTGGTCGGCGGCGTAGCGCAGCTCGTCCTCGAAGCGGTTCCCGGCGAGCCTTAGCGCCTGCTTGTTGAAAGGCGTGAAGCACACCGCGTCGAGCTTGCCGCCGCGCGCGAGGTCGAGCGCGGTGGTGAAGTTCTCCAGGGCGGCGCGCCCGCCTTCGGCGCAGGCCTTGCCCAGGGCAATCGCCGCCGGATCGGCGTTGGCGCGATCGAGCACCTCGACCTCGGGCAGCTTCACGTTCGCGACCCGCGCGCCGGCGGCGAGCTGGCGCGCATCGCCGATCACCAGCGCAGACTTCCTGTCCGCCGCCGAGAGCCCCTGCAGCAGCTTCGCCGCGAGTTCCGCGCCAACGCCCGCCGGATCGCCCAGCACCAGCCCGACGCGCGTCATCGCTCGTAGACCTTGAGCACCGCGCAGGTGTCGAGCTCGGTGTGCCCGAGGTGCGCGAGGACGCGGTAGAGCTGCAGCGCCTCGCCCATCATCGGCGTCGGCGCCTTCAGACCCGCGGCGAACTCGCTCACCATCTCGAGGTCCTTGAGCAGCTGTCTGACATAGCCCTGCGGCGCGAACTCGCGCCGCTGCATGCGCGGGTAGAGCTTCTGCAGCAGGCCGCTGTCGGCGAGCCCCCCGGCGAGGCACTCGGGCAGGCGCGCCGCGTCGATGCCCGCGGCTTCCGCCATCACCACGGCTTCCGCCATCACCGCGTGGCCGGCGCCGACGATCAGCTGATTGAGCATCTTCGCGACCATCCCCGCGCCCGAGGGCCCCATGTGCGTGAAGCGGCCTGCGATGTCGGCAAACAGACTGCGCGCGCGCTCGATGTCCGCGGCCTCGCCGCCGGCCATGATGGTGAGCGTGCCGCTGCCCGACGCCGGCGGCCCGCCCGAGACCGGTGCGTCGATCCAGCCGCAGCCGGTCTGCGCGCGCAGCTTGGCCGCGAACGCCTTGCACTTGTCGACCTTGATGGTGGAGAAGTCGACCACGATCTGCGGCGGCTTGAGCGCGCTCGCGACGCCCGCCTCGCCGAACACGGCCTGCTCGACAGCGTCGGTGGTCGGGAGGTTGAGCAGCACGAGATCCGAGCCCTGCACGACATCCGCCGCCGAGCGGGCGGCGCTCGCTCCGGCCGCAGCGGCGGCCTCGACCTGTGCCGGCACAAGGTCGTAGGCGCGGATCGCGTAGCCCAGCGGGGCGAGCCGCTTCACCATCGGCAATCCCATCAGCCCCACGCCCACGTACCCCAGTCGCAGCTTGGCGGTCATCCCTCACTCCATGGCATAGATGCGCACCGCATTGTCGTGGAATAGGCTTCGCTGCTCCAGCGGCGAGAGGTCCTTCACGATCTCCCGGAACCCGCCGTAGATCTGGTCGAAGCTCGCGCACAGGCTGTCGACCGGGAAGTTGCTCGCGAACAGCGCGCGTTCCGTCCCGAAGGCGTCGATCGCCGATAGCACGACCTCGCGGTTGGCCTGCGGCGTCCAGCGCGCTCCCGGCACGCCGAGCCCGGAGATCTTGATCGCCGCGTTCGGGCAGGCGGCGAGCACCACGAGCGCGCGCTTCCACCCGGC
>DASTTC010000163.1:0-10278 GCA_035760345.1 Burkholderiales bacterium
TCAGCTACGCGGGATGCCACGGCTTCGAGATCGCCGGCCCGCATGAGGGCCGCGTGCACGCTGCCGCCGCGGCGGCGGCCGCGCAACTCGCCGCGGCCGCCGACCAGGTGGCGCACGAGGTCCGGCACCTGCCCGGCGTGCAACTGGAGCGCAAGCGCTATACGCTCGCCGTGCACACGCGCCGCGCTCGCGAGGCCGACGAGCACCTGGTGCGCGAGGCCGTGGAGCGCGCACGCGCGCGCCATCCGGCGCTGCGGGTGACCGCCGGCAAGAAGGTGTTGGAACTGCTGCCCAACGTGGACTGGGACAAGGGGCGCGCGGTGCTCTGGCTGATCGAGACGCTGCGCCTGGAGGACGCGCTGCCGGTGTACATCGGCGACGACGTGACCGACGAGGACGCATTCCGCGCGCTCGCCGGGCACGGCGTGGGCATCGCGGTGCAGGCCTCGCCCGCGCCGACCGCGGCCGGCTATTCGCTCTCCGGACCCGACGAGGTGCGCGCGCTGCTCGCCGCGCTGGCCGACGCGCCGCGGCCGTAGATCACGTAGTAGACGAGCGCCACCAGCACGCTGCCGCCGACGAGATTCCCCGCGATCACCGGCACGAGGTTGCGCCACAGCCCGGCGTATTCCACCGCCTGCCCGGCGGACGCCTGCAGCATCATGGCGAGCGGCAGGAAGTACATGTTGGCGATCGAATGCTCGAAGCCGGCGGCGACGAAGGCCGAGACCGGCAGGACGATGGCGATGAACTTGTCGACCACGCTGCGCCCCGCGAGCACCATCCACATCGCGAGGCACACGAGCACGTTGCACAGCACGCCGAGGAAGAACGCTTGCGCGAGCGGCAACGACGACTTCGCCGCCGCGATCTCCAGGTAGGTGCCCGCGTATTGCCCGGCGTGGCCCGACAGCAGCACCACCAGCGCCAGCCCGGCGGCGCCCGCGAAGTTCGCCGCGGACACCACCGCCCAGTTGACCAGCACGTCGCGGGTCGACAGGCAGCCGTCGGCCCAGGCCATCGCCAGCAGGTTGTTGCCGGTGAACAACTCCGCGCCTGCCACCACCACGAGCAGCAGCCCCAGCGAGAACACCACGCCGCCGAGCACGCGCTGCAGCGCGTGCGGCAGCGCCGGGTCGCTCACGACGATCACGTAGTAAAGCGAGCCCAGGCCGATGAAGGCGCCGGCGAGCACGCCGAGCATGGCGAGCTGCAGGAACGGCAGCCGCGCCTTGAGCAGGGACACCTCCTGCACGCGGTGCGCGATCTCGCGCGGCGAGTAGGCGTCGAACCCGGACATCTAGAGCGCCGGGCGCTTCTCGCGCTCGCGCATGCGGCCCCAGCGCAGCGACTCGGCGAGCTGGCCGAGCTCGGTGGCGAGCACGCGCAGCACGTCGTCCAGCGTGACGATGCCCTTAAGGCCGCCGTCGGGCCCCACCACCGGCAGGCGGCGCACGGCGCGCTCCGACATGCGCGTCACCGCCTCGAAGAGGCCGTCGTCCTCGCGCGCCACGGCGAGGTTCGTGGACATCGCATCCGCCACGCGGACCCCTTCGGGGCGCGCGCCGGGCACCGCCAGCACGGCCACCACGATGTCGCGGTCGGTGAGGATGCCCACGGGCCGCGCCACGCCGTCCTTTTTCTCCACCACCACCAGCGCGCCGACATGGCGGTCGCGCATCAGGAGCGAGGCTTCGCGCAGGCTGGCGCCCGGCTCGGCGAGCGCGACGTTGGGGCTGTAGAACTCGCGTACCTTCATCGCGTGAAGGTTAAGGCGAGCGCCGGCCTCCCCTTTGACCTGGGTCAAGCGCACGCCACGAACTACATGCTCGCCCCCGGCTGCCCCAGCGCCTTTTCGGCGAGCTGCAGCACGATCCAGTCGAACGCCTCGTCGACGGAGTCGGTGCGGTGTACCAGCTCGATGTCTTTCGGGTCGATCATGCCGTGGCGCGCGAGCGCGTCGAAGTCGACGATCTCGCGCCAGTACTCGGTGCCGAAGAGCACGATGGGCATGGGCTTGCGCATCTTGCCCGTCTGCACCAGCGTCAAGAGCTCGAACAGCTCGTCAAGCGTCCCGTAGCCGCCCGGAAACACGATTACCGCCTTGGCCAGGTAGGCGAACCAGAACTTGCGCATGAAGAAGTAGTGGAAGTGGAAGGCGAGCTCGCGCGTGACGTAGGGGTTGTCGAATTCCTCCATTGGAATCGAGATGGTGAGGCCGACGTTCATGCCCTTCGCCTCGGCCGCGCCGCGGTTGGCCGCCTCCATGATCCCGGGTCCGCCGCCGGTGCACACCACGAAGCGGCGCTCATCGGGGTCGAGCGCCCTCGACCAGTGCGTCAGTCGATAGGCGAATTCGCGTGCGGCTTCGTAGTAGGCGGACATCCTGAGCGCGGTCTGCGCCTGGTCTGCGTCGCCCTCGCCGGTGCGCCCCTTTCGCACCCTCTCCTCGGCGGCCTCGCGCGACTGGATGCGCGCGGAGCCCATGAAGACGATGGTGTCTTCCACCTTGAATTGGTCGAAGCGGCTCTTGGGTTCGAAATACTCCGACAGGATGCGCAACGCACGCGCGTCCTTGCTGTTGAGGAAGCCCGGGTTCTGGTAGGCCTTGGGGAGGGTGGCGCGCTTGCGTTCGGTCATGCGGGCATGTTAACCGGGCTGGCGCAAGCTACCGATCAGCACGAGGTTGGAACAGGACGGCTAGTGGTCCTCCAGGCGCGGCACGCCGTCCTCGGCAGGGACCCCGGTGTCGGGGTCGATGTAGTCCGACATGCCGATCTCGCCCTCGGCCTCTTCCAGCGTCTCGCCCGGCTCGAGGTTGCGGTCGCCGCCCATCTCCATGTCCTGCACTGCTTCGCGCAGCGTCGCGAAGGGGCCATATTCGCGGCCGCCCTCCTTGTCGTGCCAGTAGACGCCGTCGGGCCGCTCCACGATGCGCGTGCGGTCGTAGTCGGGCGCGGTCTCCGGGATCTTCTGGGTCATGACACCGCTATCTTACTTGATGAAGGTCAATCCGCCAGCCCGCAAGCATGAAATTCTGACGTTATTAATCGTCCCAAGGAAGCCCAACCCATGCAACTCCCCGTGCAGATCACCCACCGCGGCATGCAAAGCTCCCCGGCCCTCGAGGACGCGGTGCGCGAGAAAGCCGCCAAGCTCGAGGAATTCCACCCGCGCATCACCAGCTGCCGCGTGGTGATCGAGGAGTCCGCGCGCCACAAGACCAAGGGCAAGCTGTTCGAGGTGCACATCGACCTCAAGGCGCCGGGCGGCGAGATCGCCGTGACGCGCGAGCACGACACCGACGTGACCGTGGCGCTGCGCGACGCGTTCGACGCCGCGCGGCGCAAGCTCGAGGACTTCGCGCGCGTGCAGCGCGGCGACGTCAAGCACCACGAGAAGTAGCCCCGGCGAGCCAGCCCCGGGCCGTGAGCCAATCGCCGATGACCGCGGCCGCCTCGGCCGGCGTGCCGCGATCGCCGTGCAGCACGAGCTCCGGCGCGAGCGCCGGCTCGTAGGCCGCCTGCGCGCCCGGGAGCGTTTCGCTCCGGCCTTCGCGCGCGGCGCGATACAGTCCCTTCACGTCGCGCGCCGCGCACACTTCGAGCGGCGTGTCGACGAATACTTCCGCGAAGCGCCCGATCTGCGCGCGCGCCGCGTCGCGGTACGCGCGGCGGTTGGCGGTGGCGTCGAACACCACCGGGCGTCCCTGCCCGACGATCCACACGCCCAATTGCGCGAGGCCCGCGTAGAAGAAGTCGCGCTCGGCGCCGGAATACGACGCATGCGGCGTGAGCTGCGTGCGCAGGACGTCGGACTCGAGCACGGCAGGCTCCAGGCCCCTCGCCTGCAGCCGCGAGACGAGCTCGCGCGCGATGGCGCTCTTGCCCGAGCCCGAGAGGCCCGTCAGCCACACCGCGAAGCTCATACGCCGCAGTACTGGTTGGCGCGCGCCGGGTCGAAGCGCGGCGCATCGAGCACGTTGAGCGCGAAATCGAGCACCTTGCGGCGCACGGCCTCGTCGAGCACCGGATACCACAGCGGGTTCGCCATGACCAGCGCGCGAAAGGCGAAGAACGGCGCCGCCACCTCGAGGATCTCCGCGTCGCCCGAGCGCTCGAGGTAGCGCTCCCAGAAGCCGCGGAACAGCCGCTCGAAATCGCCCTCCAGCCGACCCGCGCGCTGCAGCGAGAAAAACAAATAGTTCAGCGTCAGGCAGGTGACGTCGTCCGCGGCCTCGCCCCACTCGCCGCGCGAGCGGTCGAGCACCGAGAAATCGATGCCCTCGCGAAACAGCAGGTTCCAGGGGTGGAAATCGCCGTGCACCTGGCGCAGGCGGTGCGTCTTCGCCTTCAGGCGCCAGCGCCAGTCGTTCGCGCGCCGCTCGATCTCGCGCACGGGCTCGACGAGCGGCCCCGCCGGATAGCTGTCGGCGACGCCGAAGATGCACTCGCCGTGGCCGACGAGGTCGCGCAGCCGTCGCACGTACAGGCCCGCGTCGTCGCCGCGCACGCGATGGATCTCCGCGAGGTAATCGCAGAGGGCGTCGGCGCGCGCGAAGTCCTGGGGCGCGGCGGCCCCGCCGCCGCGCAAGCGCAGCAGGTCGTCAGCGTACTCGTGCCCCTCCACGAACTGCGCCAGCATGAACAGCTCTTCGGCGCTGCCGAGCGATTCGAGCGCGCCCTCGGCGCGCACGGCGCCGACATCGAGCGAGGGCACGTGCCGCGGCAGGCGGTTGAAGGCACCGTGCGCCCAGAGCATCAGCTGCGCGCGGTCGGCCATGTGCTCGTGGCCAAAGGGCCCGGGGCGCACGGTCTCCAGCACCGCGCGCTGCGGCTTTCCGCCGAGTTCGTAGTCGATGCGCAGCGGCACGCCGTAGCCGTAGCCCTTGTCGCCCTGGCGGCCGCCGCCAAGCGGCGTCACGTGCACGTTCGCCACCGCGGCGCCGTGCAGCGTGCGCAGGTAGTCCTGCAGCGCAGCGGGAGTGAAGGGCGAGCGCGTCATGGCCGTCATTGCGAAAAAAAAGGGCACGGCCAAAGCCGCACCCTTAAGAACCCACCCACCGGTGGAGGAGGAAATTGGGGGCGGGGGACAACGTGCTCATGCTGCCACCCCGGCGCCGATTCGTCTTTGATTTGCGTCAACACGCGCCCACTGTTTCGATCATTTTTCCAGCTGGCTGACTAATGCCTGAGCACGCACTTCTCGTACAGCGTGGGAAAGGCCCCCGCCGGGTCGTACTTGCGCTTGAGCGCGGCGTAGGCTTGCCCGCCGTAGAGGCGGTGGAACTCCTCCTCGGGGAAGAAGCTCTCGGAATACAGCGACTTGATGCCGCCGAGGGCGACCACCTTCTGCTCGACCAGGCGGTTGAAGTGGCCCGGCGCGTAGCCTTGGCGCGTGCGCTTGACGTCCCAGAAGCCGAAATTGACGTACCAGCCCGGCTGCATGGGATAGAGCGTGAAGCGCCCGGACGCCGGCGCGGGCCCGATCGGGCAGATCCACTGCGGCCACAGGCCGATCTCGCGTGCGTAGAACTCGAGGAACTCGCCGGCGCGCGAGAGCGGTATGTCCACGTCCTGGATCACCGACTCCGAGTGCAGCCCGACCAGGCGCTCGAATTTCTTCGTCAGGCCCATGCGGCTGTTCCAGCGCATCACCTTGGTATAGGTGCGCGAGCCCAGGCGCTCGCGGCCATAGACGAAACGGCGCACGAGCGGGTTCTGCGCCAGCACGTTCTTCGAGCACCAGAACCAGTCGGTGTCCCAGCGCCAGAGAAAATCGTGCGTCGTGAGCCAGTCCTCGCGCTTCTGCGCGATCGAGCGGTAATAGATGTGCTCGAAGGTGTAGTCGCTCGTATACGGCGCCGTGTCGGCAAAGCGCCCCAGCGTGAGGACCATCTCGCGCGGCGAGAACACGGTGCCGTCGATGAAGTCGGCCTGTCCTGCGCGCAGGTGCTCGCCGAGCGCCTCGAACAAGCGCGCCGGGTCGGCAAACGGCTGGTGCTCGAGCCGCACGTAGGGCTTGACCGGCACCGCCTTCGCCTTAACGCGCAGCGCGTAGCCCAGCGTGCCATAGGAATTGGGAAAACCGTGGTAGAGGTCCGCGTGCTCGTTGTCCGGCGTGGCGAGCACGAGCGAGCCGTCGCCGAGCAGCACCTCGAGCTCGAGCGCGGTGTCGTGCACCAGCCCGTAGCGGTGCGAGGACGCTTCGATGCCCACGCCCGCCATCGCCCCGCCCAGGGTGATGGTCTTCAGTTGCGGCACCACCGCGGGCATGACGCCTTTGGCCAGGCAGCCGCGCACCAGGTCCTCGTAGGTCACCATGCCTTCGGCGTCCACCCAGCCTTCGGCCGCGTCGACTTCCAGTACCTCGCGAAAGGCGCTCACGTCCAGGCGCCGCCGCGGGCCGCCGGCGCGCTCGCGGAACAGGTTCGAACTGTGCTTGGCGAGCCCGACCGGGCCGCCGCCGCGATTAAGCTGCGCGCTGAGCGCCTGCGTTTTCGCGCCGTGCAGGCGACTCATACAGGAACCTCCGGCTCATCGGGTAGTGCTCGCGGGTGAGGTTGCCTTTCGAGAACACGATCTGGAACAGGTGCGTGTAGCCCAGCGCCGAGCGGAACATCTCGGCGCAGCCCACCAGGTACGCCAGCCACACGCGCCGGAAGCGCTCGTCGAACCTGTTGGCGTCGAGCGCGCGGATCTTGTCCCAGTTGCGCTCGAAGCGCTCGGTCCAGGCGTCCAGTGTCAGCGCGTAGTGCCGGCGCAGGTTCTCGATGTCCACCACCTCGAGCCCGGCGCGCTCCATCGCCGCGAGGGTGTGCGCGAGGCTCGGGATCCAGCCGCCGGGGAACACGTGCTTGCGGATGAAGAACTCGGTCTGGAAGTGACCGACGTGGCCGATGAAGTGCAGCATGCCCAGCCCGCCCGGTTTGAGGAAGGCCGCATGCGCGCGCACCACCTCGTCGAGTGAATCGCGCCCGGCGTGCTCCAGGGTGCCGATCGACACCACCTTGTCGTAGGCGCGGCGCGCATCGCGAAAGTCGGTGTCGAGCACTTCGAGCGAGCGCTCCAGGCCGCGGCGCGCGATTTCGGCGCGCACCATCTCCACCTGGGAGGTGGTGTTGTTGATGCCCGTGACGCGCACGCCGAACTTCTCGTGGGCGTGGAACATGAAGCCGCCGAAGCCGCTGCCGATGTCGACCACCGTCTCGCCCGCGGCGAGCCGCAGCTTCGCCGCCACGTGCTCGATCTTGTTCTGCTGCGCCTCCTCGAGGGTCCGGGTGCCCTCCTTCCAGTAGGCGCAGGTGTACATCATGTGCGGATCGTCGAGCCAGTAGCGGTAGAACTCGGTGCCCAGCGCATAGTGCGCTTCGGCATTCTTCCTCGCCTGCGCCCAGTCGCGGTTGGAAAAGCGCAGCTCGTGCCAGCGGTTGCGCACGCCGACCAGGGGATTGGCGGCGGCCACGCCGCTCTCCAGCCCCACCGCCATCGCCCGGCCGAGGCTGCCCTCGACGTCGACCTGGCCGTCGAAATACGATTCGAGCAGGCCGATGTGGCCGAACGTCGCGATGCGCGCGTAGGCGGCGGCGCTGTTGAACACCAGCGTGAAGGCGGGCGGCGCGTCGTCGCGGTTGCGGAATTCGCCGCCGCCGGCGAAACGCACGGCGAAGGGCACGCGCGTGCGCGCCCCCATCTTGCGCATGACCGATTCGACCAGGAATCTCATCGCCGGCCATTGTACCGACTGCGCGTAAACTCCCGCCATGGTCCTTTGCCTCGCACGCGGCTGCCGCGTGTTCCTGCTCGCGCTCGCGCTGGCGCCGATTTCCGGCTCGCCGCTCGCGCAGCCGGACCCGCGCGTGGTGTACCTCGCCCCGATCGAGGGCATCATCGACCTGGGGCTCGCGCCCTTCGTGCGACGCGCGATCGACGAGGCAACGAACGCGGGCGCTGCCGCGCTGGTGCTGGAGGTGAACACCTTCGGCGGCCGCGTGGACGCCGCGGTGCAGATCCGCGACGCGCTGCTCGACAGCAAGGTGAAGACCATCGCCTTCGTCAACAAGCGCGCCATCTCCGCCGGCGCGCTGATCAGCCTCGCCGCGGAGCACATCGTGATGGCGGGCGGCTCCACCCTCGGCGCGGCGACGCCGGTGCAGGCGGGCCAACCCGGGGCGGCGGCGCAGCCGGTGCAGGAAAAGACCGTGTCCTACGTGCGCAAGGAGTTTCGCGCCACCGCGGAGGCCCGCAAGCGCCCGCCGCTCATCGCCGAGGCCATGGTGGACGCCGATGTGGCGATCCGCGGCGTGATCGCCAAGGGCAAGCTGCTCACGCTGACGACCGACGAGGCCCTGAAGCACAAGGTGGTGGACTTTCGCGCCGACACGCTAGCGGCCGCGCTCGAGCGCCTCGGCCTGGGCGGCGCCGAGCTGCGGCGCATCGCACCCAACTGGGCGGAGAACGTGGTGCGCTGGCTCACCCACCCCGTGGTGAGCTCGCTGCTCGTGAGCATCGCCATGATCGGCATCCTGATCGAGCTGCGCACGCCCGGCGTCGGCCTTCCCGGCGCCGCCGGCGTGGCGAGCCTGGGCCTGTTCCTGTGGGGGCACTGGCTGGTGCAACTCGCGGGCTGGGAGGAGCTGCTGCTCGCGCTGGGCGGGATCGTGCTCCTCGCGCTGGAGCTGTTCGTGATTCCCGGATTCGGCGTCGCCGGCGTGCTGGGCATCCTGGCGCTGGCTGCAGCGCTGGTGCTCAGCATGCTCGGGACCGGCGACACGCCGCAGTTCATCATGCTGACAGCGGCGCGCATCGTGTTCGCGCTGCTGTTCGCGCTGGTCGCGAGCCTGCTCCTGCTGCGCTACCTGCCGCGGCTGCCCTTCGGGCGCCAGTTCATCCTGCACACGGGACTCGAGGCGGCGCAGGGCTACGCCTCGGCGCCCGAGGGCGACCGGCGCTGGCTCGGCAAGCGGGGCCGCGCATCCTCCCCCTTGCATCCCGCCGGCATCGTCGAGATCGAAGGCGAGCGCGTGGACGTGGTGTCGGACGGGGAACTCATCGATGCCGGCGAACTCATAGAAGTGATCCGCGTGGACGGCAACCGGATCGTGGTGCGAAGAACAACGCCGAAAACGAATTCCAACGAGGAGGGGTAGGACATGACGGGGCTGGAGACGGGATTGACGGGGGGCTTCGGCCTGCTCATCGTGGTGATCGCGGCACTGGCGGTGATTCTGTACCTGGTGCCGATTCCGCTGTGGATCGCCGCGTGGGCCTCGGGGGCCTATGTCGGACTGTTCACGCTGGTGGCGATGCGCCTGCGGCGCATCCCGCCCAACACGGTGATCACCGCACGCATCAGCGCCGTGAAAGCGGGAATCGCGATCACCGTCAACGAGCTCGAAGCGCATTTCCTCGCCGGCGGCAACGTGGTGCGCGTGGTCAACGCGATGATCTCGGCCGACAAGGCGAACATTCCGCTGCCGTTCAAGCGCGCGGCGGCCATCGACCTCGCGGGGCGCAACGTGCTCGAGGCGGTGCAGATGTCGGTGCTGCCCAAGGTGATCGAGACGCCGAAGATCGCGGCGGTCGCCAAGGACGGCATCCAGCTGATCGTGGTATCGCGCGTCACGGTGCGCACCAACATCGACCGCCTGGTGGGTGGCGCGGGCGAGGAGACGATCATCGCGCGCGTCGGCGAAGGCATGGTGAGCACCATCGGCTCGGCGGTGAACCACAAGAGCGTGCTGGAGAACCCGGACCACATCTCCAAGCACATCTTGTCCAAGGGGCTGGACGCGGGTACCGCCTACGAGATCCTGTCGATCGATATCGCCGACGTGGATGTCGGCGAGAACATCGGCGCCAAGCTGCAGATCGACCAGGCGAACGCGGACAAGCAGATCGCCCAGGCCAAGGCGGAGGAACGCCGCGCGATGGCGGTCGCGCAGGAGCAGGAGATGCGCGCCCGAGTGGTCGAGGCGGAAGCCGAGGTGCCGCGCGCCATGTCCGAAGCGTTCCGACAGGGGAACCTCGGCATCATGGATTACTATCGCATGAAGAACGTTCAGGCCGATACCGAGATGCGCGATTCCATCGCGCGCGGGGACGAGGATCCGGGCGGCAGGCGCTAGATGGAACAGCTGATCTTCGTCGCGATCTTCCTGCTCGCCGGGCTGGGCGATCTGCTCATCCGCTGGCTGCGCAAGAAGGAGGGGGGGCGCGATCCGAAATCGCGGGACGAGCTGGTCATTCTCGAGGACGCGGAAGCGGTGCGCGACGAGGA
>DASTTC010000164.1:0-4144 GCA_035760345.1 Burkholderiales bacterium
TTCCAGCGCACCGCCAACTACACGGTGCCCGCGAGGAACACCCCGCTCGATCCGGAGTTCGTCGCCCGGATCAAGGCCGACTATCCCGCCTTTCGCGCGCGCAACAGCCTGCAGATCAACGCCTTCGGCTCGAACATGCCGAGGAGTTCGATCCCGGCGCGCGAGTTCTCGCCCGCGGTGCGCCGCGCGGCGCTCGAGGAGCGCTGGGAGTACGGCGGCCTGTTTTTCCTCGGCGCCTTCGGCGACCTGTTGCTCGACAAAGCGGCGAACGACGAGGCGGCCGAGTTCGTGCGCGAGAAGATCCGCAGCGTCGTCAAGGATCGCGAGGTGGCGCGGCTCCTTTCGCCCGGTCAGATCATCGGCTGCAAGCGCCTGTGCGTCGATACGGACTACTACGCGACCTTCAACCGGCCGAACGTACGGCTGGTGGACATCGCAGAACACGGCATCGATGGCATTACGCCCGAGGGCGTGGTGGCGAACGGCGAATCGTTCGCGCTGGACGCGCTCGTCTTCGCCACCGGGTTCGATGCGATGACCGGCACGCTGCTGCGCATCGATATCCGCGGCCGCCACGGGCAGACCCTGCGGCACGCGTGGCGCGCCGGGCCGCGCACCTACCTGGGGCTGAGCGTCGCGGGCTTTCCCAACCTGTTCCTCATCACCGGCCCGGGCAGCCCCTCGGTGCTCACCAACATGATCGTGTCGATCGAGCAGCACGTGAACTGGATCGCCGGGTGCATCGCGCACCTTGGGAAGAGCGGCCGCACGACGATCGAGGCGCAGCCCGCCGCGCAGGAGGCCTGGGTCGAGCACGTCAACGCCGTGGCCGACCGCACGCTCTACCCGATGTGCAACTCATGGTACGTAGGGGCGAACATCCCGGGCAAGACGCGCGTGTTCATGCCGCTGCTCGGCTTCCCGCCTTACGTGGAGAAGTGCGACGAGGTGGCGGCGAAAGGCTACGAAGGTTTCCTGCTCGCCTAGGCCGCCCCTCCCGGGCTCACTGCTCCGCGGTCGTCGGATCGATGATCGTCCTGACGCGCGCCACGCTGTTGGCGGGGAAGCCTCCCTGGCTCGCATGCTGCTTGACCGTCGCGACGTCGGGCGCGATATAGATGCAGTAGATCTTGTCGTCGGTGACGAAGCTGTGCAGCCACTGGATCTTCGGCCCCATCGACGTCAGCACGCTGCAGGACTTCTGCGAAATCGCCTGCAGTTCCGCCGGCGGCAGCTTGCCCGCCCCTGCGAGCTCGCGCTCGATCACGAATTTCGGCATGTCCGTTCTCCTTGTACGCATGCGGGCCGATTGCCCGTGCGCCCAAGGTAGGCGAACGCGACGCCGTTGCAGTGAGGCCGTTGTCCCGAACCGCCACCCGCCCCAGGGACGGCTGTCCCGGCTAGAGCGCCACGGCGGGCGCCTGCCGTCCGAATCCGGCGTCGCGCGCCAGCACGATCGCTTGGTAGCGGTGCGCGACGCCGATCTTGTCGAACACGCGCGTGACGTGGTTGCGCACGGTTTTCTCGGACAGCGCCAGGCAGGCGGCGATCTCGGTGTTGTCGAGGCCGCGCGCAATCTCCTCGAGGACCTGCCGCTCGCGCAAGGTCAGCGTCGAGAACCGGGCCTGCGCCGCTGCTTCAGGCGCCGGCGCCGTCTCGTCCAGGAACGACTCGACCTCCCTCACCATCTTCTGCCAGGCCGGCTCCTCGGGCAGCAGCATGTGATTGTTCGTGTCCAGTGAGACGAAGCGGGCGCCGGGGATGAGCTTGGCCAGCCTGCGGCCCTCTTCGAGCGGCACCAGCGCGTCGCGCTCCACGTTGATGACGAGGGTGGGGCAACGCACGCGCGCTGCCGCCTCCTGCACGTCCACCTGGAACGTGGTCTGGAACAGCCGCGCGGCGTTCTCCGCGGTGGTGCTGCAGCGCTGGTGCTCCGACCAGGAACGCAGGTGCTCGATGCCGCCCCCGGGCTGGAACAGCGACGCCCAGACCTGCAGATAGGCATGGCTGTCCTGGCCCCAGCCCAGCCCCAGCATGTCGAGCAGCACGCCCGCCCGCTCGGCCTGGTGCGCAACCTCGGGGCGCCTCATCAAGCCGCGCGCATAGGTCCCGTAGAGCACCAGCTGCGAAACGCGATCCGGATGCCGCGCGGCGTACTCGATCGCGATCGGACCGCCCTGGCAGGTACCGAGCAGGCAGAACTTGTCGAAACCGGCTGCATCGATGACCGCTTCGAAGTCGCGGATCCAGAGCTCGAACGAGAATTCGTCGACCTCGCGGTCCGACAGGCCGGAGCCGCGCGAGTCGTAGCGGATCAGCGTATGGCGGCTCGAGAAGTGCTCGAGCCACGGCTTCCAGGCGAGGCTGCGCCACTGGTGCTCGAGGTGCGTGAGCCACGAAGCCGACATCACCATCGGCGTGCCCGAGCCGGAGATCGCGTACGCGATGCGCACGCCATCGTGGCTGGTGCAGAAGCGAATCTGCTGGTTCATCGGCGACTCCCGGGCCCGTGCCCGTCCGATACTACGCCTGTCCGGGCTGGCCGGGCGCTGGCGAGCGTGCGACCATCGAGCCCCGACCATGAAAACGAGGAGATTCGGCCGCAGCGGCCTGCAGGTGTCGCAGGTCGTGTTCGGCGCCGGCTTTGTCGGCGGCATCATCGTCCTCGCCGACGACGATACGCGCCGCCGCGTGCTGCGCCGCGCGCTCGACGCAGGCATCAACTGGATCGACACCGCGCCGCTCTACGGCCAGGGGCGCTCGGAACAAGCGCTCGGCTGGCTGCTCGCCGAGATTCCCGACAAGCCCTACCTCTCGACCAAGGTGCGGCTCGACCTGGGCAGGCCGGATCTTCCCGGCCAGATCGAGCGCAGCCTGCACGAGAGCCTGAAGCGCTTGCGGCGCGACTCGGTGGACCTGTTGCAGCTTCACAACGCGATCGACGCCGCCGGCGTCGAGCACCTCCTGAACAAAGGCGGCGCCGCCGACGGCCTGGAGCGCATGCGCGAGCAGGGCCTCACGCGCTTCGTGGGCCTCACGGCGCTCGGCGAAGCGCCGGCGATCGTGCGCGCCATCGACAGCGGGCGCTTCGACTCGGCGCAGGTGTACTACAACCTCTTGAATCCGAGCGCCGCGCGCGCGATGCCCGCGGGCTGGAGCGGCCAGGACTTCTCGGGCGTGTGCGCGGCCTGCAAGCGGCACGACGTCGCGATGATGAACATCCGCGTGTTCGCTTCGGGCGTGCTCGCCACCGACGAGCGGCACGGGCGCGAGGTGGTGCTCACCGAGGACAGCGATCTCGACGTCGAGGCGAAGCGGGCGCAGGTTGCGCGCGCCGCGCTCGGCACGGGCCACGGCACGCGCGCGCAGACGGCGCTGCGCTTCTCGCTCGCCAACCCGGACCTCGCCTGCGTGGTCATCGGCCTTGCCGAGCCTTCGCACCTCGAGCAGGCGATCGCCGCCGAGGCGATGGGGCCGCTGCCGGCGCAAGCGATCGCGCAGCTCGAAGCGGTGTACGCCAAGGGATTCTCATAGGAGGAAACGACATGCCCAAGACCGTCCTCATCACCGGCGCCGGGAGCGGCTTCGGCCGCATGGCGGCGAGCCTGCTCGCGAGCCGCGGCCACAAGGTGATCGCCGGCGTGCTGAACGACGAGCAGCAAGCCGATTTGCAGAAGGCCGAGCCGAAGCTCAACGTCGTGAAGCTCGACATCACGAAGCCGGAAGACGTCGCCTCGGTCGATCGGTACGACTTCGACGTGTTCATCGCCAACGCGGCCATCGGACAGACCGGGCCGCTGTCCCTGATTCCGCTCGAGCGGCTGCGCGCGGTGTTCGAGGTGAACGTGTTCGCCACCTTCGCCATCACGCAGCGCGCGGCGCTCAAGCTGCGCAAGAAGCGCGCGGGTCGGATCATCGTCATGTCCTCCATCGGCGGCGTGCGCGCCGGCGTCGGCTCGGGGCCCTACACGATGACCAAGCACGCCATCCAGGCCTTCGGCACCGCGCTGCGCGCCGAGCTGAAGATGTTCGGCGTGGACGTGTGCACCATCAATCCCGGGCCTTACGCCACGGGTTTCAACGACCGCATGGCGAAGAACCCGGGCGCGTGGTTCGACCGCAAGAGCGCCGCGCCCGAGGACGT
>DASTTC010000165.1:0-3201 GCA_035760345.1 Burkholderiales bacterium
AGCGCCCCCAGCACCCCGCCCACCGACACCGCCGAGGAGATCGCGGTGCGCGACCAGCCGAACTCGCTCGTCATCGGCTCGACGAAGATCGACAGCGTCGCCACCGCCGAGCCCTGGCGCGAGAATCCCGCCGCGCACACGCAGGCGAGGATCACCCAGCCGTAGAAGAACGGCAGCCTCGGGGCAAGCGCTGCAGCGAGGCGCCGTCGCAGGATCATCGGCGCTATATTAGGGGCAACCCCACAAGGAGTAGGCACCATGAGCACCGTTCCCAACCACGCTTTGCGAAACTTGCGCGCCGGCAAGCTCGCCATCGGCCTGGGCATAAGGCAGGCGAGGACCGTCGACATCGCGCAGATCGCCAAGACCTCGGGCTTCGATTGGCTGTTCATCGACTGCGAGCACAACTCGATGGGCACCGACACCGCGGCGCAGATCGCCAGCGCCTCGCTCGCCGTCGGCATCACACCCATCGTGCGCGTGGCGGGCAAGGAACACTGGCTCGCCAGCCGCATGCTCGACAACGGCGCGCAGGGCGTCGTCGTGCCGCACGTGGACACCGAGCTGGAAGCCAAACGGATCGCCGATCACTGCCGTTTCCCGCCGCTCGGCCACCGCTCGATGGGCGGCGGGCTGCAGCAGATCGGCTTCGCTGCGATGCCGGTGGGCGAGACCGCGAGGATCGTCAACGAAGAGACGCTGGTCGTGGTGATGATCGAGTCGCCCAAGGGCGTGGAGAACTGCGAAGCGATCGCCGCGGTGAAGGGGGTCGATGCACTGCTCATCGGTACCAACGACCTTTGCTTCGAGATGGGCATCCCGGGCCAGTTCAACGACCCGCGCGTGGCCGAGGCCTACAAGAAGGTGATCGCGGCGTGCAAGAAGCACGGCAAGTTCGCCGGCATGGGCGGCATGTACACCGCCGAGCTGCTCGAGCGGCACATCGACATGGGCGTGCAGCTCATCCTCTCGGGCTCGGATTTTTCGCTGCTGATGCAGGCGGCGACGCAGCGCGCGGGGCTGGTGCGCGGGTTCGAGAAATAAGGACAGTCCCCATCAAATGAAAGGCCCCGCCTTGGGCGGGGCCTTGTGGCCCGGGTTCACGGGCAGCGCTTTATAGGGGCGCTCCGAATTGCGCGGTAACCCGCGCCTGGACCCACTGCCGGGGGGCGCTATCCCGACCGATCGCCGGGAGTCTCGCGACTTGCGCCAGTCTCGCTGGCCGCCCTCGCTGGTCCGGTTCCAAGTTAGCACTCTGGATCGCGGCGTCAAGGGGCGAAGCGCATGCGTTTAATCCAGGTCAAACCTGGAGACCGCGACGCTCGCGGGGTTGAACTTGGGAGTGTTTGCCCTCACTGTCCTTAAATGGACGTCACCACTCCCACTTTCGAAGCCGAGGTGCTGGAAGCCTCGAACCGCGCGCCGGTCGTCGTCGATTTCTGGGCGCCCTGGTGCGGTCCCTGCCGCGCGCTCACGCCCATCCTGGAAAAGGTGGCGCGGGACTACGAGGGCCGCGTGAAGCTGGTGAAGATCAACTCCGACGAGAACCCGGAGCTCTCCAGCACGTTCAACATCCGTTCCATCCCCAACGTCATCGCGTTCAAGGACGGCAAGCCGGTGTCGCAGTTCATGGGCGCGGTGCCGGAGTCGCAGGTGCGCGCGTTCTTCGACAAGCTGCTGCCGAGCGCCTCCGAGCTCGCGCTGGCGCAAGCCGAAGGCCTGTTCAAGGCGGGCGAGCTGGAGGCGGCGGAAGGCAAGCTCGCCGAGGTGAAGTTCGACCCGGACTTCGAGGCGCGCATCGAGGCGCTCAAGCAGGGCATCGCCTACGCGCGCGCGGGTAACGCAGGCCCGGGAGAAAAGGAGCTGCAGGCGAAGCTGGCGACGGATCCGGCGGACCACGACGCGCGTGCCGCGCTCGCCGCGCTCTACGGCGCGCAAAAGCGCTACGCGGAGGCGATGGAGGAGCTGCTGGAGATCGTGCGCCGCGCCAAGGACTGGAAGGACGGCGAAGCCAGGCGCCAATTGCTCGCGCTCTTCAACCTCGCCGAAGACCCCGAGCTGGTCGCCGAAACCCGCAAGAAGCTCTCGCGCGCGCTGTACTAAATGGGGACTGTCCCCATTTATTCGGCGCCTTCCACGATGCGCATGTCGCGCACCGCCGCGTCCTTGCCGAGGACGCGCAGCGCTTCGGCGTAGGCGGGCCCTTCGTAGGCCGCGCGAGCGGCTTCGAGGCTGGGGAATTCGACCACCACGGTGCGCTCGCTCAGGCCCGCCTCGTAGGTCTTGGCGGGCGTGCTGCGCACGAGGAACTTCCCGCCCTGCGCCTGCACCGCGGGACCGGCGAGCTTGGCGTAAGCGGCGATCTTCTCGGGCTTGGCGATGGAACGGTACTGGACAACCATGTAGGCCTTGGGCATGGGGACAGACCTCATTGACGGTGAAGCGGGATTCTAAATGGGGACTGTCCCCATTTGCTATAATCCGGCCCTGCTGAGGAGCGTTGCATTCCCCCCAGGGGGATCAGGCTCAGCTGAAAACAACGGCGCTCGCACCGGAAACGGTGCGGGCGCTGTTTCTTTCTGGAGACCGGAAAAATGAATGCTGCCGTGATGAATCCGAAGAACGCCGACTACCGCGTCGCCGACCTGAAGCTCGCCGACTGGGGCCGCAAGGAAATCGCCATCGCCGAGTCCGAAATGCCGGCGCTGATGGCGATCCGCGAGGAATACGCGAAGGCGCAGCCGCTGAAGGGCGCGCGCATCACCGGGTCGCTGCACATGACGATCCAGACCGCGGTGCTGATCGAGACGCTGAAGGCCCTGGGGGCGCAGGTGCGCTGGGCCTCGTGCAACATCTTCTCCACCCAGGACCACGCCGCGGCGGCCATCGCCGCGGGCGGCACCCCGGTGTTCGCCGTCAAGGGCGAGACGCTGGACGAGTACTGGGACTACACGCACCGCATCTTCGAGTTCGGCGACCGGGGGCCGAACATGATCCTCGACGACGGCGGCGACGCGACGCTGCTCGTGCACCTCGGGCAGAAGGCCGAGAAGGACCCCACGGTGCTGGCCAAGCCCACGAGCGAGGAGGAGACCGCGCTGTTCAACGCGATCAAGAGGAAGCTCGCCGCCGCACCCGGCTGGTACACGAAGATCGGCAAGGACATCAAGGGCGTGACCGAGGAAACCACCACCGGCGTGC